>NZ_JAOARI010000024.1 GCF_025210605.1 Halodesulfovibrio sp.
CATATATAATACAGAACGTCCTCACCTGAGCTTACAGATGAAGACGCCTGGATACGTACATCAAAAATGGCTGCAAGACATTCGTCCTACAGCCATCTAGATAACCTTATTACCCGTCAACTTATTCTAGGACGGGACAAAAGGAGCTTTGGAACTATAAGGTACCGGCTTCTTTCTTAACGTCGATTGCGATTTTCCAAAGGATGGATACCACAAATGCGCCTACAGCAAAGATGCCGAGTGAAATCAGCAATTCAGGTACAGTTGGAGCATAGGTAGCCCAAGTCTCAAATGGAGATGGTGCGAAACCACCGATGATGAGACCAAGACCTTTGTCAATCCAAGTTGCGAGAACGAGCATGCTAAGAGCCCATGGGAGGATCTTCATGTTTTCACGCAAGGATGTTGGGATGAGCAGTGCAAGGCTGGCAATAGCGAAAATTGCACCAATCCACATCCAGTAGGTTACCCAAGGAATGCCCTGTTCAGTACCTGCGAAGAGGTAATGGAGAGGGTGCATGTGACCTGGAATGTTACTGTAGAAGGAAGTAAATACTTCACAGAGGAACAGGAACACGTTGAGGCACATTGCGTATGTGATGATGATGGTAAGAGTTTTGATAGCCTCTTTACCAATTTCAAACTTAGCAATTTTCTTCACGATCATAAGAAGGAGAAGAAGAAGAGCTGGACCAGCACAGAATGCAGAAGCAAGGAAGCGTGCTGCAAGAACAGCGGTCAACCAGTAATGACGACCCGGGAGACCCTGAGACAGAAACGCTGTTACGGTGTGGATTGAGAACGCCCAAATTACGGAAGTGTAAATGAGGTATTTAACCCACTGTGGAGGAGCAATCTGGAAGCGTTCGCATTCCAGAGTTTTCCAGCCGATGATAGCGTTAAGGCACAGGTAACCGATAAGTACAACCATGTCGTAGAACATGACTGAGTTAAGGGTTGGGTGCAGAATTACGTTAAGCATACGCTGTGGCATACCCATATCAACTACGATAAAGAGCATGCACATAATAACTGCGCCGATTGCCATGAATTCACCAAAAATGATGATCTTTTTGAACTGCTTGTAGCCGTGGAAGTATGCTGGGAGAACCAGCATAACAGCGGATGCAGCAATACCTACAAGGTAGGTAAACTGAGCAATATAGAAGCCCCAAGTTACATCACGGTTCATGCCGGTAAGACCGAGACCGTATTTAAGCTGGAACAAGTATGTGATTGCACCGATGCCGATAATACCGCCGAGGAAAGCCAGCCACATATAGTACTTTGGAGATCCTTTCAAAACTTTTTCGAGCATGATGGGCCTCCTAAATTATGTAGAATACACCAGGCTCAGTGCCTAATGCAGGTTTACGACGAAGTGTGTAATTTTCTTCGAGCAACTTACGTACTTCAGATTCAGGATCTGAAAGGTCGCCGAAGTAAATTTTACCAGGTGCAGCTTCAACGCAAGCAGGAAGCTTGCCCTCATCAAGACGTTCAACGCAGAAGTTACATTTTTCAACTACACCGATCATACGGGTAGGGAACTTAGGGTTGATTTCTTTGATGTATGGACGAGGATCAGTGAAGTTGAATGAGCGTGCGCCAAATGGGCAGCCTGCCATGCAGAAACGACAACCGATGCAGCGATGGTAATCCATAGCAACAATGCCGTTCTCAAGCTTGTAAGTAGCCTGAGTAGGACATACGCGTACGCATGGAGGGTTTTCGCAATGGTTGCAGAGCATGAAGTATTCACGGTCTTCAATTTCTTTAGACTGATACTTGTTGGTTGTTTCAGTGAAAGTATGCTCGTACGCGTCTTTCCAGATCCATTTGATTTCAGTTTTACCCGGAATCTCAGGAACGTTATGAGCGGTATTACAAGCATTGATGCATGCGTCAAAATCTGCTTTAGCAGTAAATTCGCGTGTATCAATCACCATAGCCCAGCGCTTAGCTTTAAGCGCGAGAGCATCTTCTTTGTAACTAGGTTTAACAGCAGCAGCTGCTTTGGTCACGCCGCCAGCGGCAAGCTGAGCACCAAGACCTGCAACAGAAAGGCTGGCAACCTTAAGGAATTGTCTTCTGCTACGTTTCATTATTCATTCCCCTTAGGCGGAACGTGGCAAGTCCAACAGTATGGTTCCACGGCGTTCTCAAGGTGACATGTGTCACAGAACTCAGCCTTATTGGTATGACAGCTCATACAGGTTTTCTGTAAGCTTGCTTCCCAAGTTGCACCGTTAGATGCAACGTACACGCGTTTTCCGTCACGAAGAGCGGAATCGCGCCACTGGTTCAGCAGAGTCATGTGCTCAGCGCGCATAAACTCAACAGGCTCAATGCACTGCTTTTGATCGGCAGGCAGGCTCAATTTAGGACCAGTGTAGTCTTTGGAAGCCAGATTGCCCCAGAAAGGGTACGTAAAAACGGCTAAAAAGATTACCAGTCCGGAGATAACATACTTGCTGTTATACATGATTATTCATCCTCCATTCCTGGCAGTTCTTCTTGCCTGAGGTCCATAGTACGTTTGTGCTCGCCTTTCATAACAAGTGCGTTAGCAACAAGCTCATGTACACCGGAAACATCTACGCCTGGTGCCCAGTAATCAGCAAGCGGCGGCAGAGTTGCACGGTCGATAGCACAAACACAGGACATCATGTTAACACCATGTTTTTCCTGTACGTGACGCAATGCGTTACCACGAGGAAGAGCACCACGCATGCGGATTTCCATAATCTCGTCAGTGTTGAGACCGGAACCAGCACCACAGCAGAAGGTCTGCTCGCGGATGGTGTTTTCAGGCATTTCGTAGAAGTTGTTACATACAGCCTTAAGGATTTCACGAGGTTCTTCAAGAAGACCCATAGCACGAGCCGGGTTACAGCTATCGTGGAAGGTAACGTTGAGATGATCGTTACGTGAAGGATCAAGGCGAATTTTGTTGTGCTTAATAAGGTCAGCTGTGAACTCAGCAATGTGAACCATTTTGGTTTCCGCAGCATTTTCGAACACAGTACCAGTAATAGGACTTACTGGAGTTTCCATGCAGGAAGGCGCAGGACCGTTCATGGTTGACATGTACTGGTTAATAACACGCCACATGTGACCACACTCACCACCGAGAATCCACTTGGAACCGAGGCGCTCAGCTTCAGCGTACATCTTAGCGTTCAGTTTCTTCATCATGCTGGATGACGTGAAGAGACCGAAGTTACCGCCCTCAGATGCGTATGTGGACAAGGTGTAATCAAGCCCGATTTCTTCGAAGAGCATCAAGTAACCCATAAAGGTGTAGATGCCAGGTTCAGCAAAAGCGTCACCGGAAGGAGTAATGAAGAGAACTTCATGTCCTGGTTCGTTGAAAGGAGGGTTGATTGAGATACCGGTAACTTCTTCAATGTCTTCGCAGAGGAATTCTACGATTTCTTTGAATGCATGCGGTGTAATACCAAGGTGGTTACCAGTGCGGTTACAGTTGCTTACAGGGTCCATGATCCAGTGCAGACCAAGACCGAGTTCGTGCAGCAACTCGCGAGCCATCATGGTGATTTCAGCGGTATCAATACCGTACGGACAGTACAGAGAACAGCGACGACATTCAGTACACTGGTAAAAATAGTAGAACCATTCTTTAATTACGTCTTTGTCGAGCTTGCGTGCACCGGCAAGTTTACCAAGGATTTTACCGGCAGTGGTGAAATCTTTACGGTAAACAGAGCGGAGCAGTTCTGCACGCAGAACAGGCATGTTTTTAGGGTCGCCGGAACCGATGAAGTAGTGACACTTATCAGCACAGGCACCACAGCGAACACAGATGTCCATGAAAAGTTTAAGAGAACGGTACTTTTTAAGGCGTTCTTTCAAACCGTTGTAGATGATTTCTTCCCAGTTTTCAGGGAGGTGCCAATCTTCCTCAAATGGATTCCAATCGTGAGGATTAGGCATTCCAAGAGGTTCCATGGTCGCTTTTTTAGCTGGATATGCAACTGCGCCTTCAGTAATTTCAGGCTTGGTGTTCATCCAGTTTTCACTAGGCATGTCGTAGCTGACTTTCATCAGCTCTTCCGGTGAAGGTATATTGGCCATAATTGCTCCTTATTCTTCCGGCTTCTTTACGACCGGGAGTCCTGCCTCAACCATAGGTACCCTGAACTCGTCTTCGTATGCTTCGTAAGTGCGGTATACTTTTTCCGGGTTCCATGGGTTAACGTGCAGCTTAATGCGGCTGTCGTTTGCCATGTTACGTGTCGGGCTAAGGAATACACCGCCAGCATGCATGAGTTTACTGAACGGGAAGTACATAAGGAGTACTACAAGGAAGAACATGTGCACGTAGAAAATGCTGCCGATTTTTGCGAGAGCGGCTGTGTCCGGTGCGAAGTGGAGCAGGCTCATTACAAAAACTTTAACAGTAGCAATGTCGACTTTCATGAAGTAGCGCATTGCGATGCCGGTAGCACAAAGACCAAGAATCAAGAAAAGTGGGAAGTAATCGCTCAGAAGAGAGATGTAACGCACTTTCTGATTAAAGATACGGCGACCAATCAGGTACAACAGCGCTACAATAATTAGTGGACCAGTCATAAACAGACGTGGAGCACCGATTTGCAGGATGCCGTCGATCATTTCGATACCATTTACAAAGAATGGTACCGGTTCAGCAAAGAACCTGAAGTGGCGTAAAAAGATAATAAGGAAAGAGTAGTGGAAAATGAGCGCGAAGAGCCACAGGAACTTAGAGGACCAGTAGACCACGCGGTCGCCTTCGATAGAAACATTAGTGTTGCGGAACAGGGAGCGAAACAAAAGTACTTCAAGGATCATGCGTCCCCAAACACCCGCTGTATTAGTCGGGTTGTCGAGGGTGGCAGGCTTAATCCAAGGAAGGGACTTCTGCTGGCCGCCTGTAGTAGGAATGCTGAACGGAACCGGGCGTTTTGCCCAGTCTAAAATCCGCCATGCGAAACCTACAAGGAATACGATTATTGCAGTGTAAGGTAAACAAACTGCCAGAACATATTGGAATCCCATCATTGATCCCATCCAGGCAAGTATACCCAAAGCAATAACCGCGAGAAGTGAAATAATCATTCCGTTACCTCGCTGCTAGGCTATTGGTTGTTACGATTCCGGTTCCCCAACCGGTTTCTCCAATATACGTTCTGCTCTTTTCAAGAGCTGAAAGTGCTTCCTTTTAAATTCATCAACGCGCATTCTCTGAACCTTATCGCGGCATTCCGAATAAATACGGAATCCCATAAGTGCCAGAGAATCTATTTTAGATTCTAGTTCCAGAAGATCAGCAAATTCTTCGGACTTAGAAAGTTTGGGGACAATGTGTTTTCGGATGATAGTTTTTAATATGAAGAGAACAGCCATTGCCTGATCTGCTTCAAATTTTTGAACAGCGCGTACTTGAACAATTTCATTCAAAGCCGGTTTTAGAATATCGCTGTCCAGATTATCATCTGCAAGTGCACCAATAATGATAGCGGTTGCTTTTTTGGTTTTGTTCCCTACAGGGTTCGAAAAAGCGTTGTCCTGACTGCGCAGGAAGCCGACAGTATCGATGTCATAGGTACCAAATATGGCAGCAATCCACTCTTCGGTGATTGTTTCTTTATGTTCAGAAAAAATAGTTTTAATTTGTTGCATAGAAACTCTTCGCTTGGGCTAAAAGGATTCCGGCGGGAGACCCTATAAAGCGTTTTTTACTCTTTGTCCAAATAAATTGGCAAAAAAGTATGACACCAAAGGATAATAGTGCTTGTCCGTTGCCCGTCGGTTTCAAATGATTTTTTTCACATAATGTGATTATATGGTTGCGTCAACATATTCAATCAGATTGGTTGTACAACCAGCCTGTCAGAAAAAGAAATAACTAGGGAATGTTAGTTAATCGCAGGGTTCGGAACCGTCTTCTGTGCAGCCAGAAAAGTCTTCAGTGAAATCTAGCGTATCTCCTGTTTTTTCTTGCTGTTGTCCGGTTGCGAGTAGAGATTTAGGCACACCGTTTGTAATCAGGACAGGGATACGTGTGACACCTATTGATGCCAATTGGGATTTATTTCTAAAAAGATTCCACTGATAATTTAGACGGGTCATAAGCGGTATGGAAATATCAGCAGGTGTGGCACGAACTGCACGGTTGAACGCAACGTACATGGACATGCCGTCATTCAACGCCTTTTGCATTACGAAAATCCTCTCAAGGTCATCGTCTGTTTCTGCTATGGGGTAGAAAGTAATGTTTCCAGCGTTGTCTTTAGTTAGATTTGGGATGAGTTTTTTGCATGCAGTGCAGCTTGGAGAAAAGAAAACTTGTACGTCTGCTTGCTTGTTTCCGTGGATAGCCCAAGTACCTATTTCTTCATTTATTGTCGCAAAAAGGTTTGGGGTAACTAGCAAAACCCAGATAGTTGCAACAGGTGCAAAAAGTCTAAGAGGGTGTTTCAAGCTGCTGCATTGCATAAATAAAACGAGAAGAAGGATTGCTGCAAAAAACAGGCACGGGACGCAAGGAGCTGTAAAGACCATGAGCAATAGAAAGCCCAAGTCGATAATGACGGCACAGAGAGCTAAAAAAAGTGCTGCCGTAGGAAATTTAAGAAGGTTCAGCAGTGCCAGGGAGATGAACAGCGCTGTGCCGATCCACCACAAAGAAATTCCGAATACAGATATATCTTTAAAAATTTCGCAGCCGGTTGTTATACAAATTGCGTCTAAATTTTTAGTGGCGTTAAGAGCGCAGAAAAGGGCACCGGCAAAGGCAACAAATGCAGTGCCATATGCAGATCGCTTAGAAAGGGACATGCAAAATCTCCAAAAGGTTGCAATAAGATAGTTATCTTGGACAGCCAAAATGCGTTTCAGACGCGGTTTGACGGTGAGCCTGAATAAGTCGCAAGTCTTTAGTGACTGTACTGTGATTGCAAATGCGGGTAAAGGGATTAGCTCAAATTTCATGCTTGAGGAGCTGTGTTTTGATATTTAGAGAAGATGGAACAATTCAATATACATTAAAGCGCAGTAAACGGGCTAAACATGTTCGCCTGCATGTAACACGAACTAAGGGGCTTGAAATTGTTGTCCCTCATTCTTTTAATAAGGCATGGCTCCCTTCGATTCTTGAAAAGCGCGCAGAGTGGATACGCAATGCCGCAAAAAGGCTGCGAGTTCCAACTGTTGGGGAGCCTCTTGAGCGTATTCCGAACGAAATATTTCTAACAGCTCTTAACTCTACGTATACGGTGAAATACGTTACGGATGAGAGAATTAATAAGCGAGTGGTTGATGCTCAAAAGATTATAAGGACAGCTACCGGATTGTTATCGGTAGAGTGTGGCGGACAAATATTGTTACCTGAAGATGCTTGCGAGGCGGATTGCATTGAATTGCTTCGATTATGGCTAATTCGGAGTGGTCGGGAATACTTGCCTGAATTTCTCGAAGAAGTCGCAGCACAGGTAGGAATTGAGTTTAAAAAGGTGCAGATTCGGCTTCAGAAGGGACGGTGGGGCAGCTGTTCCACGCGGGGGACGATCTCTCTCAATGCTCGATTATTACTTCTGCCACAGCATTTACTGCAATATATTTTGCTTCACGAGCTGGCACATGTTCGTCACCCAAATCACTCCCAAGCTTACTGGGATTTTTTACAAACGCTAGATCCAAATGCGCTACAACATGACGCAGAGATGCGCGATACATGGCAGCATATACCGCTTTGTTTTTCCATGTAGGAATTAGTAGGGGGCGTTATTGCTAAGTATTTTTTTGCTGGGCATTATATATAATGTTGTACAACTTTTTATCTGCATAAAAAAAAGGGGATCGGTTAACCGATCCCCTTTCATATTCAGAGTCGTCAAATTACATGGAGTCGCCAGAAGCAGCACCCTGCATTTTAACTTCAACTTTCTCGGTAAGACCTTCGTAGTATTCGCGAAGGATAACGAGAACTTCGTCACGACCGAAGTGATCTGGAATTTCAGCGCCTTCGGAGAGAGCTTTACGGAGTTTAGTACCGGAAAGGATAACGCGATCTTCTTTAGTGTGTGGGCAAGTACGCAGGGAGGCCATGCCGTCACACTTGTAGCAGTAGAAAGTCCAGTCAATTTTCATTGGCTTACAAAGCAGAGCTTTGCCTTCGTCTGCTGGAGTAGGGATACGATCGAAGATTTCCTGTGCTTCGAAGAGACCGTAGAAGTCACCAACGCCAGCGTGGTCACGACCGATGAGCATGTTGTTTACACCGTAGTTCTGACGGAAGGTAGCGTGGAGGAGACCTTCACGTGGACCAGCGTAACGCATGTCAAGTGGGTAACCAGCCTGAATTACGTTGTCTTTCACGAAGTAGTGCTCAACGAGAGTATCGATAGCTTTTACGCGAACGTCAGCAGGGATGTCGCCTGGCTTGAGGTTACCGATGAGGGAGTGAATGAGCACGCCGTCACAAACTTCGATAGCGATTTTTGCGAGGAATTCGTGGGAACGGTGCATTGGGTTACGGAGCTGGAGTGCAGCAACTTCAGACCAACCACGTTCTTCGAACATTGCACGAACTTCTGCAGGGCGGAGGTAAACACCTTCGTATTCTGCTGGGTATTCGCCTTCAGAAAGAACTTTTACAGGACCTGCGAGGTTAACTTCTTTCTGAGCCATTACCATTTTAACGCCTGGGTGATCTTCGAGAGCGATTTTCCAGAATACGTCGTCAGCAGACTCTTCGCCTTCACCTTTAAATACTTTTTCGCATTCCCATTTTTTGTCAGCTTCGGTCATTTCGAATTTTTCTTCTACTTTCATAGTAGCGAAAACGATGCCGTCGCGAACGAGAGCGATTTCTTCACCAACTGCAATTGCGTCAGCTTCAGCTTTGGAAGCGTCAAGAGTAACTGGTACAGGCCAGAAAGTGCCGTCTGCGAGAGTGAAGCTTTCACATACGTTCTTCCAGTCTTCTTTACCCATGAAGCCGTTCAGTGGGGAGAAGCCACCGATACCCATCATGATGAGGTCGCCTTTAGCACGAGCAGAAATGTCGAGCTTTTTGAGGCCTTCAGCTTTTTTTACTTCAGCTTCAAGTTCAGCACCTTCGAGCAGGCAACAAACGAGACCTTTACCACCATGTGGGGCTACCAGTTTAGACATAACTTCCTTCCTCCGGAATATAAAAGTTTGTAACTTGTGAATTACCGATTTGGTTTTTCATAAAGCCAATCTTGTAGTCACACTAACAGGATAGACGATTGCGCTTGTGTCTGTAAAAATTCCAGTTAGTGCGTGAGACTGGTTTGTGAAAAATTAGACAAAAAGTCAAGGGCAAATAATTAACTTTTTTAAAGCAGTAAAAACAGTGGCTTGAAGTGCGCATGTTGTGTCAAGAAAAAATAAAATAACAGTACTTAGGCGGTTGCTTGAGAATAATAGTACAAATTGACGCAAAAAAGCAGGTATTATTGAGTGGTTGCACAGGTGGCTTTCTTGTGAAAAAGAGCACAATGGCGCTTAGGGGGTGTTACAATTTATTTGTATGATGAGTAACATTATTATATTTGAAAAAAATAGCAAAAATTACTTGAACCCTATATGAAAAAGACGTAAGTACCTGATTCGAAATTTCACGGGTCTGACTGTCGATGCCGAGCGGGCTGCTGGGCTGCATCGGGTCCCCGTTTGGAATAGATGAGCTGCTAGCTAACTTTTAGTTCTCCACTGAAGGTTGGTTAGTGCTTTTGTTGTGATTGAGTTGCACCACACAACGGGGCTGCTCATCCTGTACTAAGCGAACGACTTTGATTAATTCCTATGGAGGAAAAATGCCCACTATCAACCAACTTATCCGCAAGGAACGTAAGAAGGTTGTAAAACGTAAGAAAACTCCAGCGCTGCAGGCTTGTCCACAGCGTCGCGGCGTTTGTACTCGTGTTTACACCACTACACCTAAAAAACCTAACTCCGCGCTGCGTAAAGTAGCTCGTGTACGCCTCACCAACGGCATCGAAGTAACTGCCTACATCCCTGGTGAAGGTCATAACCTTCAGGAACACTCTGTTGTTATGATTCGTGGTGGTCGTGTAAAAGACTTACCAGGTGTACGTTACCATATCGTGCGTGGTACCCTCGACACCGCTGGTGTTGCAGATCGTCGCCAGGGCCGTTCTAAATACGGCGCTAAGCGTCCTAAGTAAGCAGTTAATTGGAGTAATATAGATATGCCTCGTAAAGGACCCGTACCTAAGCGTGAGATTTTGCCAGATCCGGTATACGGAAGTCGTCTGGCTGCTCGTTTTGTAAACCGTCTTATGCTCGACGGTAAAAAAAGCACCGCAGAAAAAATCTTCTACAAAGCACTTGATGTTCTCGCTGAAAAAACCGGCGAAGATGCAATTCGTGCATTTGAAAAGTCTCTTGATAATGTAAAACCTCATCTGGAAGTTAAGTCTCGCCGCGTTGGTGGTGCAACTTATCAGGTTCCAGTTGAAGTTCGTCCAGACCGTCAGGTTTCTCTCTCTATCCGTTGGATCATCACCTACGCTCGTGGTCGTGGCGAGCAGGGCATGGTTGCACGTCTGTCCGGCGAACTGCTTGACGCGTTCAACAACCGTGGCGGTGCTGTGAAGAAGAAAGAAGACACCCACCGTATGGCAGAAGCAAACAAAGCTTTTGCTCATTTCCGTTGGTAATCTGAGGAGCTTACTGTGTCTGCTAAAGTAGCTGTATCGAAACAGAGAAATATTGGTATCATGGCCCACATTGATGCGGGCAAGACTACCACTACTGAACGTATTCTTTACTACACCGGTGTGTCTCACAAAATTGGTGAAACACATGACGGTGAGTCCAACATGGACTGGATGGAACAGGAAAAAGAGCGTGGTATTACTATTACCTCTGCTGCTACAACCTGTTTCTGGAACGACCACCGCGTAAACATCATTGATACTCCGGGTCACGTTGACTTCACTATGGAAGTAGAACGTTCCCTTCGTGTTCTTGATGGTTCCGTTTGTGTGTTCGATGCTGTAGCTGGCGTTGAGCCTCAGTCTGAGACTGTATGGCGTCAGGCTGACCGTTACGGCGTTCCACGTATCTGCTTTATTAACAAAATGGACCGTATCGGTTCCGACTACTGGCGTGCAGTAGGTATGATCTCCGAGCGTCTCGGTGCTAAGCCTATTTCTCTCCAGATTCCAATCGGTGCTGAAGACCATTTTGAAGGCATCATCGACCTCGTAACTGGCGAAGCTATCTACTACGATAAAGCTACAAAAGGTGCTGAGTTCGAAATTCGTGAAGTTCCTGCTGACCTTCAGGATCTTTACGATGAAAAACGTATGGAAATGATGGAAGCTATTGCAGAAGAAGACGAAGCTCTTCTTGAAAAATACCTCGGCGGTGAAGAACTTACCGTTGAAGAAATTAAAGCTGCAGTACGTAAAGCTACTATTTCTCGTACCATCGTGCCTGTATTCAGTGGTTCTGCATTCCGTAACATGGGTGTACAGCCTCTGCTCGACGCAGTAGTTGACTACCTCCCAAGTCCGGTTGACATTCCAGCAATGGAAGGTGCTAACCCTGATAACGAAGAAGAGAAAATTCTTTGTCCATGTGACGATAAAGAGCCTTTCTCCGCTCTCGTGTTCAAGCTTGCTTCTGACCCATACATCGGTCACCTTTCCTTTACTCGTATTTACTCCGGTAAAATCGAGTCCGGTATGACTATTCTTAACTCTAATACCGGTAAGAAAGAACGTGTTGGTCGTCTTCTCAAAATGCATGCTAACAAGCGTGAAGAGATCAAAGAAGCATACGCTGGTGACATTGTAGCTGTTGTAGGTCTGAAAAACATTTCTACTGGTGATACTATCTGTGCGATGGATCGTCCTGTAGTTCTCGAGTCTCTCGATATTCCAGATCCAGTTATCGAAGTTGCTATTGAGCCTAAAACAAAAGCTGACCGTGACGCTTTGTCCGCAGCTCTTGCTAAGCTCGCTAAAGAAGATCCATCCTTCCGCGTAAAAGGTGATGACGAAACTGGTCAGACCCTTATTTCCGGTATGGGTGAGCTTCATCTCGACATCATCGTTGACCGTCTTACCCGTGAATTTAGCGTTAACGCTAACGTAGGTAAGCCTCAGGTAGCCTACCGTGAAACTATCACTAAGGTTGCTAAAGAAGATCACAAGTACGCTAAGCAGTCTGGTGGTCGCGGTCAGTACGGTCATGTTGTTATTGAAATCGAACCTAACCCAGAGAAAGGTTACGAATTCACTAACTCCATTACTGGTGGTGTTATTCCTAAAGAATACATCCCAGCAGTTGATAAAGGTATTCAGGACGCACTTAAATCTGGTGTGTACGCTGGCTTCCCAACAGTTGACGTTAAAGTTAACCTCGTATTTGGTTCTTACCATGACGTTGACTCCTCCGAGCAGGCTTTCTACATTGCCGGTTCTATGGCAATTAAAGAAGCTTGTAAGAAAGCTGGTCCTCAGATCCTCGAGCCTATCATGGGCGTAGAGGTTGTTACTCCTGAGGAGTACCTTGGCGACGTAATGGGTGACCTCAACGGTCGTCGTGGTCGCGTGCAGGGTATGAATACCCGTGCTAACGCTCAGGTTATTGATGCGATGGTTCCGCTTTCCGAAATGTTCGGTTATGCAACTGACCTTCGTTCTAAAACTCAGGGTCGTGCGAACTTTACTATGCAGTTCGATCATTACGAGCCTGTACCTAACTCTATTGCTGAAGAAATTATCAGCAGTAAAGGTTAGTTCCTGAGTTCTCAGGTGATATAATGCTCCGGTCATCGCAAGATGGTCGGAGCTTTTCTGGTTAGAAAGGGTAGGGAAGTTATAATTCAACATTTCATATAAAAAAATATGAAAAAGGTGTTGACGTTAGAACTTGTCTCGCATATAAGTCTTTCTCGCTTGAGGGAACAACGAATTTCCTCAACGCATAAAACTCCTCCTCACAAATTTGGAGGTTAAGAATAGGTTGAGCCTATTCTGCTGTTTTTTGACATTTGCAGGCGTTTCTTGATGCTGCATTATGTCGTGCCGTTCCAGCAAAGACCGTGTTTTGCTGTAAGGTGCACATACAAAAATTTAAGTGTTTTACCACTTGCATCTTGGAACTCCTGCGAGCCACCAGTGCGTATTGTATCTATCAATTATGCACAGGCAGGCTGACGACATATGGACGTTCTTCGCAAATAGTGGAGTAGAGGTCTTTTGATGTTGTCAGGCTGACTGGCTTGTCACACATCACAACCCCTCTCTTCTTTTCTCCATTATTTCCGAAAGACAAATTTTCGAGCTCACTTTGAGTTCACCTGTCCTCTGTCGTGTTTAGGTCAAGATGCATCTGTTCAGCCGTTACTTTACAGAGATTTCATCTTGTACCATCGTGAGGAAATTTCTGCTTATTGCAGTTTGGATCATCCCCCTCACGGGATGATCACAGGTAAGGGTCTCGTATCCCTAATATGGAGTAATAAACTATGACAACTGTTAGCAGTGATCGTATCAGAATCAAGCTTAAAGCTTACGATTACCGCATCCTTGATAAGGCTGTGGCAGAGATCGTTGATACGGCGCGCAACACGGGTGCAGGGGTTGCTGGTCCAATCCCACTCCCAACAAACATTCACAAGTTCACGGTCAACCGTTCTGTACACGTAGACAAAAAGTCTCGCGAGCAGTTCGAAATGCGCATCCACAAGCGTCTTATGGATATCCTTGAGCCTACTCAACAGACCGTTGATGCTCTTGGAAAGCTCAGTCTACCTGCTGGCGTGGACGTTGAGATTAAACTCTAGCGAGAGGTAATCATGACTGAGAAATTAGGAATCTTGGGCCGCAAAGTTGGCATGACCCGTATCTTCGTTAACGACGGTTCTGCTGTAGCAGTTACAGTTATCGAAGCAGGTCCTTGCCCGGTAATCCAGAAAAAAGATGCGGCTACTGACGGATATAATGCAGTACAGATTGCTTTTGGCGAAGCTAAAGAAAAGCACGTAACCAAAGCAATGCGTGGTCACTTTGAAAAAGCTGGCCGCGGTCTGTTCCGCAATACTTGCGAAATTCGTCTCGAGGAAGCACCAGAACTGGAAGTTGGTCAGGACATCACCACAGAGATCTTCTCTGCTGGCGAAAAAGTTCGTGTGACCGGCACTACAATTGGTAAAGGCTTCCAGGGCGTAATGAAGCGCTGGAACTTCGCTGGTATGCCTGCATCCCACGGTCACGAAAAAGTGCACCGTTCCCCAGGCTCCATTGGTCATGCAACATTCCCTGGTAAAGTGTTCAAAGGCAAAAAAATGCCTGGTCACATGGGTAACGTTCGCCAGACCACATCTAACCTCGAAGTCGTCGCTGTTCGCGCCGATGAGAACCTCATCCTGGTTAAGGGTGCAGTACCTGGTCCTAAGAATGGCCTCGTACTGGTACGTAAGCAGTAAAGGGGTACTACAGTGGCTGTTGTAAAATTATACGATCAGAACAAAGCAGAAGCCGGTGAAATCACCTTGGCTCCTGAGGTGTTCGAGGTCGAGGTAAAACCCGAGATCCTGAACCTTGTTGTACGCGCTCAGCGTGCAGCTAAGCGTGCAGGCACCCACGCAGTAAAGGGCCGCTCTGATGTTAGCGGCGGTGGCGCTAAACCTTGGCGTCAGAAAGGTACCGGCCGCGCACGTGCTGGTTCCTCCCGTTCCCCAATCTGGCGTGGTGGTGCTGTGACTTTTGGTCCTCAGCCCCGCGACTATGGGTTTAAGGTAAATAAAAAAGTTCGTCGCCTTGCTATTAAAATGGCTCTTTCTTCCCGCCTCGCCGGTGAGAATCTTATGGTCGTTAATGGCATCGAACTGTCTGAAGTAAAGACAAAGCTCATGGCTGGTGTTACCGAAGCACTCGGTCTGAACAAAGCACTCATCATTGCAAAAGACCTTGATGAAAAGCTCGTTCTTTCCGCGCGTAACCTTCCTGGTATCACTGTACAGTCCGTTGAGCAGCTGAACGTTTACGATGTGCTCCGTCATAAGCAGCTTGTTCTGCTTGAAGGCGCAGTTGAATCCGTTCAGGAACGACTGAAGTAGAGGTAGGGTCACATGAATTATACTAAGATCCTCATCAAGCCGCTTGTATCTGAAAAAGCTACTTTCCTTAAGGAAGAAGCTCAGCAGGTAACCTTTTTTGTAGCACCTTCTGCTAACAAAATTGAAATCAAGAAGGCTGTAGAAGAAGCCTACAACGTAAAAGTTGCAGGTGTTAACGTAGTGAGACGTCGCCCTCAGCCTAGAGTACGTCATGGCCGCACTGTCGGTCAGATCTCTGGCTACAAGAAAGCGTACGTGACTCTGGCCGCTGGCGAAAAAATCGAATTCTTCGAGGGAGTGTAAGCAATGGCTGTTCGTAAGCTTAAGCCTACTTCTCCGGGTCGTCGCTCCCAGACAATTTCCCTTTTCGAGGAAATCACTCGTAGCACCCCAGAGAAGTCTTTGACTGAAGGCCTGTCCAAAAAAGCAGGTCGCAACAACTACGGTCGTATTACTCAGCGTCGTCGTGGCGGTGGACACAAACGTCTTTACCGTATCATCGATTTTAAACGTAACAAGTTCGATATTCCTGCAACTATTGCACATATCGAATACGACCCGAACCGTTCCGCTCGTATCGCACTTCTGCACTACGCAGACGGCGAGAAGCGTTACATTATTGCTCCAGTTGGCGTAAAACAGGGTGATGTTGTTATTGCAGGCGAAACTGCAGACATCAAACCTGGTAACGCTCTTCCAATGAGCAAAATTCCGGTTGGTACAATCATTCACAACATCGAGCTTGCTCCAGGCCGTGGCGGACAGTTCTGCCGTGCTGCTGGTGCATATGCACAGCTCGTTGCTAAAGAAGGCAAATACGCACTCTTGCGCATGCCTTCCGGTGAAGTACGTAAGGTTCTTTTGACCTGTATCGCAACCGTTGGTCAGGTTGGTAACGTAACTCACGAAAAAATTCGCATTGGTAAAGCTGGCCGTAACCGCTGGCTTGGTAACCGTCCGAAAGTTCGTGGTGTTGCAATGAACCCTATCGATCACCCACTCGGTGGTGGTGAAGGTCGTAGCTCTGGTGGTCGCCATCCGGTTACCCCTTGGGGCGTACCTACCAAAGGCTACAAGACTCGCGACAAGAAGAAAGCTTCCAATAAGCTTATCGTTAAGCGTCGCGGTCAGAAGTAGGAGTAGAAAATGCCTAGGTCTCTTAAAAAAGGTCCTTTTGTCGACGACCATCTTCTCCGAAAAGTTGAGAAGGCTCAGGAAAGTGGCGATCGCCGCGTGATCAAGACTTGGTCCCGTCGTTCCATGATTCTTCCTGAAATGGTAGGCCTTACCTTTGCGGTTCACAACGGCAAGAAATTTATCCCTGTATTCGTGACTGAGAACATGGTTGGTCACAAATTGGGTGAATTCTCCCCGACCCGCACTTACTACGGCCATGCTGCCGACAAAAAGAGCAAGGCTAAACGCTAGGGCAGGTGAAGTAATATGCAAGCTCAAGCAACCGCCAAGTTCGTACGCGTTTCTACACGCAAAACCCGTCTTGTTGCTAAAAACATCGTGGGTCTGCCAGTAGAAGACGCTGTAAATATCCTTAAGTTCACCCCGAACAAAGGTGCAGCAGTTATTAACAAAGTGCTGCACTCTGCAATCGCCAACGCCGAACAGGTGCCTGGCTCTGATGTGGATGCTCTCGTGGTGAAACAGGTTATAGTCAACGAGGGTCCAACCTGGAAACGCTTTATGCCTCGTGCACAGGGTCGCGCAACTCGCATCCTGAAGCGTACCAGCCACATCACTGTCATTCTCGAAGAAAGTTAGGATACAGTTATGGGACAAAAAGTACATCCATATGGTTTCCGTCTTGGTTTTAACAAGAACTGGAGATCTCGCTGGTTCAGCAAAAAAGAATATCCTGCCTTTGTCTTCGAAGATAACAAAATTCGTAAGTACGTAAAAAAGGCCCTGTATCATGCAGGTATTGCTGACATTGAAATCGAACGCGCTGGCGGAAAAGTTCGTCTTATCCTTAGCACAGCACGTCCGGGTATTGTCATCGGCCGTAAGGGCGTAGAAATCGAAAAGCTTCGCGCTGACCTCCGTGGTAAATTCAAACGTGAATTCTCCATCGAAGTTAACGAAATTCGTCGCCCTGAAACTAATGCACAGCTTGTAGCTGAGAACATTGCTATGCAGCTGGAACGCCGTGTTGCTTTCCGCCGCGCTATGAAACGCACTGTTTCTATGGCACGCAAGTTCGGTGCAGAAGGTATCAAAGTCTCTTGTGCTGGCCGTCTGGCAGGCGCTGAAATCGCACGTACCGAATGGTACCGCGAAGGTCAGGTTCCGCTTCAGACTCTGCGCGCTGATATCGACTACGGTTTTGCAGAAGCTTCTACCACTTACGGTATCATCGGTGTTAAAGTCTGGATCTACAAAGGCGAAATCCTTGACAGTGAGGTAGGGCAGTAATGCTTCAGCCTAGAAAGACTAAATTCCGCAAGCAGCAGACAGGCCGTCTGAGAGGCA
Organism: Halodesulfovibrio sp.; assembly: GCF_025210605.1. NCBI lineage: Bacteria > Pseudomonadati > Thermodesulfobacteriota > Desulfovibrionia > Desulfovibrionales > Desulfovibrionaceae > Halodesulfovibrio > Halodesulfovibrio sp. The sequence continues at coordinate 17,597 of NZ_JAOARI010000024.1, forward strand.
AAGCCACTCGCGGTAACACTATTGCTTTCGGTGACATCGGTTTGAAAGCACTCGAACATGGCAAGATCTCCAACCAGCAGATTGAATCTGCTCGTATTGCGATGATCCGTCACATTCGACGTGGTGGTAAAGTTTGGATCCGCATTTTCCCGGATCACGTGAAAACCTCTAAGCCTCTTGAAGTTCGTCAGGGTAAAGGTAAAGGCGCACCATGTGGTTGGTATGCACCTGTTAAGCCTGGTCGTATCCTTTACGAAATCAAAGGCGTTGATATCGAGCTTGCTAAAGAAGCACTCAAACGTGCTGCTTACAAGCTTCCTATCAAGACTACTATTGTAGTTAAGGAGGGGCTCTAGTATGAAAGCTGCAGAACTCAAAAAACTTAGCGTTGAAGAACTCAACACTAAGCTGGAAGAAGCACGCAAGGAACTTTTTGACCTGCGTTTCAAGCATGCAACTGCACAGCTTGATAATACTTCCGGTATTCCTGCTACAAAACGTGCTATTGCACGTATTTTGACCATTTTGAAGGAAAAGGGAGCGTAAAATGTCCGAAGCTATTGAACAGCGGAAGGGTCGCGCGCTCGTTGGTACTGTTGTGAGTGACAAGAACGACAAAACTATTGTTGTTCGCGTTGAGACACTCGTAAAGCACCCGCTTCTTAAAAAGTACATTCGTCGTCGTAAGAAATTCACAGCTCACGACCCTAACAACGAGTGTGCAATGGGTGATAAAGTGAAAATCATCGAGTTCCGTCCTCTCAGTCGCAACAAACGCTGGCATCTCGTTTCTGTTTTGGAAAAAGCCGTTTAGGGGTTTGCTATGATTCAGGTAGAATCTACTCTTGAAGTAGCGGACAACTCCGGTGCCAAAAAAGTTGCTTGTATTAAAGTTCTCGGCGGTTCAAAACGCCGTTACGCTTCTGTAGGCGACATCATCGTAGTATCCGTGAAAGAGGCTATGCCTCATTCTAAGGTGAAAAAAGGTGACGTGATGAAAGCTGTTGTTGTGCGCACGAAGAAAGAAATTCGTCGCGTAGATGGCACTTACATCAAGTTCGACACCAACGCAGCAGTAGTGCTGAACAAGCAGGGCGAACCTGTAGGTACACGTATCTTCGGACCAGTTGCTCGCGAACTCCGCGGTAAAGGTTTTATGAAGATTGTATCTCTCGCACCTGAGGTATTGTAGGAGAAACCATGAAACAGTATCGTATCCATAAAGACGACAAGGTCATGGTAACCTCCGGTAAGGACAAAGGCAAAATCGGCAAAGTTACTAAGATCCTTCGTAAGAAAGATCGCGTAATTGTCGAAGGTGCTAATATGGTTAAACGCCACACTAAGGCGAACCCATATGCACAGCAGCCTGGTGGAATCGTCGAAAAAGAAATGCCTATTCACGTTTCTAACGTAATGGTCATGTGCGGTGCATGTGCAGAGCCTACCCGTGTAGGTTACCGCCACACCGAAGACGGTAAAAAAGTGCGCTTCTGCAAGAAGTGTAACGAAATCCTTGGGTAGGGTGAAAGACGATGACCCGTCTGAATAAGATCTATAATGAAAACGTGGTGCCGGCCTTGCAGAAAGAGTTCCAGTACAAAGGACCTATGCAGGTTCCCGGGCTGGAAAAGATCTCCCTCAACATCGGTCTTGGCGAAGCAAGCTCTAACAACAAAGTTCTCGAAGACGCTGTTGTAGCTCTTACAGCCATTGCCGGTCAGAAGGCCGTTGTTACTCGTGCTAAGAAATCTATTGCGGCATTTAAACTGCGTGAAGGCATGCCTATCGGCTGCCGTGTAACTCTTCGCGGTGCTGTAATGTGGGATTTCCTCGATAAGCTCGTTAACTTTGCACTGCCTCGTGTACGTGACTTCCGCGGTATCCCTGATCGTGGTTTTGATGGTCGTGGTAACTTTACCCTGGGTATCAAAGAACACACCATCTTCCCTGAAATGGAAGCAGATCGTGTTGAAAATGCCTTTGGTATGAACATCACCATCGTTACTACCGCTTCCTCTGACAAAGAAGGCAAATTCCTGCTTGATCAGCTCGGAATGCCTTTCAAGAAGTAAGGAGAACCAAAGATGTCTCGTAAGTCTCTTGAAGTAAAAGCAGCGCGCAAACCTAAGTTTAGCGCGCGTGCATACAATCGTTGTCCAATTTGTGGACGCCCGCGCGCATTCATGCGCCGCTTCGGCATTTGCCGTATCTGCTTCCGCCAGATGTCTCTGCGCGGTGAGCTCCCAGGCGTTCGTAAATCGAGCTGGTAAGTCACAAGGAGTTTTAGATGCTGACTGATCCTATTGCTGACATGCTTACACGTGTCCGCAACGCGCACTTGGCCCTTCATAAGGAAGTGAGTGTGCCGCGCTCGAAGATGAAGGAATCCATTGCCTCCATCCTCAAGGCTGAGGGTTACGTAAACGACTTCTCTGTAGAAGATCGTGAAATCAAGATCACTTTGAAATACGTTAAAGGTAAAGCAGTTATTGCTGGTCTCAAGCGTATCTCTAAGCCAGGTCGTCGTGTTTACGTAGGTGCTCAGGACGTTCCATCCGTTCAGAACGGTCTTGGAATTTGTATCCTGTCCACATCCCGTGGTGTACTAGAAGGAAACGCTGCTAAAGAAGCTAATGCTGGCGGCGAAATCCTCTGCGAAATCTGGTAGCGGGTGCAGTCATGTCACGTATTGGTAAGCAGCCTGTAGCAATCCCTTCCGGTGTTGAAGTTAAGATTGCGGGCGAAGCTATTAATGTAAAGGGCCCTAAGGGCAGTATTTCTACTCCTGTAGAAGCTACCCTCAATTACGAAATTGCTGACGGCAAAGTAGTAATTACCCGCAAAGATGAGTCCCGCGTAGCTCGTGCACAGCACGGCCTTCGTCGTACTCTTGTTGCTAACTGCATCGACGGTGTAAGCAAAGGCTTCTCCAAAACTCTCGAAGTTAACGGTGTTGGTTACAAAGTTGCGGTTAAGGGAAAAAATGTTGAACTTGCAGTTGGGTTCTCCCATCCAGTTGTTATGCCTCTTCCAGAAGGAATCGAGGCTAAAGCTGAGGGTAACAAGCTGACAATTAGCGGCATCGATAAGCAGCTCGTAGGTGAGTTTGCAGCTACCGTTCGTCGTGTACGTCCGCCAGAACCTTACAAAGGCAAGGGCATTAAATACGATAATGAGCAGATCCGCCGCAAAGCCGGTAAATCTGCAGGTAAATAGGCAGGTCTAGACAGATGAAGTCCAAGAACGAAAAAAGGTTGCGTCGTAAAGTTCGCATCCGGAAAAAGATTTCAGGCTCTGCTGAATGTCCGCGTCTCGTTGTCTTCAGGTCTAACCTGCACATCTACGCTCAGCTTGTGGATGACTGCGAAGGTAAAACCATTGCAGCAGCTTCCACACTGACTCTTAGCAAAGACGGCGAAGCACTTAAATCCAACAAGGCTTCTGCAGCCAAGGTTGGCACAGAAATCGCTCGCCTTGCTAAGGAACAGAAAATCGAGCGCGTAGTGTTCGACCGTAACGGCTACATCTATCACGGCCGCATTCAGGCAATTGCTGATGCAGCTCGTGAAGCAGGCCTGAAATTCTAACAGGTATAGGTATAGTCATGGAACAAAACGAACTCGGTTTGATTGAAAAGATTGTCTATCTCAACCGCGTTGCTAAAGTTGTAAAGGGCGGCCGCCGTTTCAGCTTTTCCGCATTGGTTGTAGTAGGCGACGGTCAGGGCAATGTAGGCTTCGGCCTTGGTAAAGCTCAGGAAGTTCCTGAAGCTCTGCGCAAAGCCTCTGAGCGTGCAAAAAGAGACATGGTTCAGATCTCATTGGTTGACGGTACATTACCTTATGAGGTATTAGGTCGTTTCGGCGCTGGTCGTGTTCTTTTGAAGCCTGCTTCAAAAGGTACTGGTATCATCGCTGGTGGCCCGGTACGTGCGATTATGGAAGCTGTTGGTGTAACTGATATTCTTGCAAAAGCTATCGGTACCAACAACCCACATAACGTACTCCGTGCAACCATGGCTGGTCTGACATCCCTGCGCAGTGCTGACTATGTTGGTTCTCTGCGTGGTAAGAAGCTCGAAGCTCCTAGGAAGTAGGTATAGCCATGATCAAGGTTAAACTTGTACGTAGCCGGATCGGCTCTCTCCCTAAACAGCGTGCTGTACTGGACGCTCTGGGCCTGAAAAAGATCCGTCAGGAAAAACAGTTTAAGGACAATGCTGCAATACGCGGTATGATTGCTAAAGTTTCTCATATGGTGGAGGTTACGGAGTAATGCAACTTCACGAACTTTTCCCGTTTAAAGAGGAACGTAAGCAGCGTCGTCGTATCGGTCGTGGCTCCGGCTCTGGCTGGGGTAAGACTGCAGCAAAAGGTCATAAAGGTCAGAATGCACGCTCTGGTGGCGGCGTTCGTCCAGGTTTCGAAGGTGGCCAGATGCCTCTGGCTCGTCGTCTGCCTAAGCGTGGTTTCTCCAACGCTAAGTTTAAAGCAGTATACGACGTGATCAATCTTGATCGCCTTGCTGAAGCTTTTGAGGGTCAGACTAAGATCTCCCTCGAGGACATCTACGCACGCGGTCTTGCTAAGAACGGTGCAGCTGTTAAAATTCTCGGTCGTGGCGAAATTTCTGCTGCGCTGACAATTGAAGCTCACAAGTTCACTGCTTCTGCACTTGAAAAAATCCAAAACGCCGGCGGCGAAGCCAAGGCGCTTGAAGGGTAGGTAAAACGTGGCGCTCAGTGGTGTTGATAATCTGGCGAAACAGCCAGAACTGAAAAAGAAATTGTTGTGGACCTTCTTCTTACTCGCTGTTTACCGTATTGGTATTCATGTACCTGTTCCAGGAGTTGATGCAGCGGCGTTGTCTGATTTCTTTGCCAGCGTTCAAAACACCCTGTTCGGCCTGTTTGACATGTTTTCCGGGGGCGGACTTCGAAAGCTTTCGATCTTCGCTCTCGGTATCATGCCCTATATTTCTGCCTCTATTATCGTGCAGCTTTTGCAGGTAGTTTCACCTGATCTTAAGCGCATGGCAAAAGAGGAGGGGGCTTCTGGTCGTCAGAAGATTACCCAGTACACCCGTTATGGTACTGTCCTCATTACCATTATTCAGGGTCTGGGTATCGCAGTTGGTCTGGAAAGCATGACCAGCCCAGTTGGCGCACCAGTTGTACTTACAGCCGGATGGGCTTTCCGACTCACCACGATCATCACGCTTACCGCAGGTACCGTCTTGATTATGTGGCTAGGCGAGCAAATTACTGAAAAAGGTGTTGGAAATGGTATTTCCTTAATCATTTTCGCTGGTATTATTGCTGGTCTTCCGGGTGCCCTGCTTAGATCCTTTAACCTTGTTGGTGCAGGTGAACTCAGCATTTTTGTTGGTATTCTCATCCTCGCCATCATGGCTGCCGTTTTGGCATTTATTGTCTTTATGGAGCGTGGTCAACGCCGTATCCCTATCCATTATGCTAAGCGTCAAATGGGTAGAAAAATGGTTGGCGGACAGACTACTCATCTTCCACTGCGTGTTAACACTGCTGGTGTTATTCCACCGATTTTTGCATCTTCATTGCTCATGTTCCCGGCTACAATCGGTACATTTGCACCGGATGTAGAGTGGATTCAGCAGTTCTCTGCATGGTTTGCTCCACAGACAATTATATATAACATCATTTTCATCGCTCTCATTGTATTCTTCTGTTTCTTCTACACTGCAATTGTTTTTGATCCAAAAGACATTGCTGAAAACTTGAAGAACTCAGGTGGTTTTATTCCTGGTATTCGTCCAGGTGTAAAAACTCGTGAATACATTGATAAGGTCCTTTCCAGAATCACTCTGTGGGGTTCCTTTTACATCGCAGCTATCTGTGTTCTGCCAATGCTCCTTATCGCAAAGCTTAATGTTCCATTCTACTTTGGTGGAACAAGCCTCTTGATTATTGTTGGGGTTGCAATGGATTTCATGTCACAGGTAGAGTCTCACATGATCTCTCGCCAATACGAAGGACTTATGAGTAAGTCTAAGAAAGGTAGAAAGTAGAAGTGAAAAAATACCGCGGTGTTTTTTTAAAAAATGAGAAAGAAATTGGCCTCCTTAGAGAGGCCAATAGAATTGGTGCTATCATTCTTGACGTCCTGGGTGAACATGTTCGCCCAGGCGTTAAGACTATCTTTTTCCATGAGTTAACAATGAACTTGTGCAAACAGTTCAATGTTAAGCCTGCATTTCTCGGTCTCTATGGTTTTCCTTATTCTTTATGCTGTTCAATAAATGAAGAAATCGTTCACGGTTTTCCGTCTGAACGTGAGCTTAAAGAAGGTGACATAGTTTCTTTTGATGTTGGTGTCCTTTTTGAAGGTTTTTATGGCGATAATGCCAGAACCTTTGCAGTAGGATCTGTTTCGGAAAAAGCGCAAGAGCTTATGGACGTAACCCGTGAATCTTTGATGAAGGGTATTGAACAGGCTCGCCCGGGAAATAATCTCAACGATGTTTCCAGAGCTGTTCAGGAACATGCTGAATCCCATGGTTTTGGTATTGTTCGTCGCTTTGTAGGACACGGTATCGGTCGCAAGCTTCATGAAAAACCGGAAGTTCCTAACTTTGTTCCGCAGGGTAATTCGGGACTTCCGCTGAAAGCTGGAATGGTGATTGCCATTGAGCCTATGGTTACTGAAGGTTCGTTTGAAGTTGATATTCTTGATGACAAATGGACAGCTGTAACTAAGGACAGAAAGCTTTCTGCTCATTTTGAGCATTCTATTGCTATTACATCAGACGGTCCCGTTATTTTGAGTCTGTCTGATTAATTGAGTCAATACACGTTTTTTGTGTTGACTACTTGTGGAACTTGGTGTTACTGACTACAGTTCTGGGCTTGTGAGAGCTCAGTTTTGTTGTGTCAGAAGATCCAGACTATGGAGTCAAAGATGAAAGTCAGGCCTTCAGTTAAGAAAATGTGCTCTAAGTGCAAGGTTATCCGGCGCAAGGGCATCCTGAGAGTCATTTGCGAAAATCCCCGACATAAACAGCGTCAGGGCTAAGCATACCAGGAGTAAATTGTGGCTCGAATTGCAGGTGTAGATCTCCCAAGAGGTAAGCGTGCAGATATCGCTCTTACCTACATTTTCGGCATTGGTCGTTATACTGCTCTCCAGATCCTCGACACCGTAGGTGTTGACTGGACACGCAACATTGACGACGTAACTGCGGAAGAAGTTAACGAGATCCGTAAAGTTATTGAGCAGGACTACAAGGTAGAGGGCGACCTCCGCCGCGAAGTTTCTTCCAACATCAAACGTCTTATGGACTCCGGTTGTTACCGTGGTCTGCGTCACCGTCGCGGTCTTCCTGTGAGCGGTCAGCGTACTAAGACTAACGCACGTACCCGTAAAGGTCCACGTCGCGCTGTTGTTGGTAAGAAGAAGAAGTAAGTCCATCCTCATGTAGGATCAGGCGTGGAATCTCTCCCGAGCCTAAGGATGCTTTCATATGATGCAACCCTTAGACCCGGCGTATCACGGCTTAGTCATACTAAGCTCGTATGAGGTTCCCAACCCCATCTATCAATTAATCTAGTTGAGAGAGTATAGTTATGGCTAGACCCAAGCGTACGGGCAAGAAAAGAGAAAGAAAGAATATTCCCGTAGGGATCGCCCATATCCAGGCTACCTTCAACAATACCATTATTACCTTTACCGACACTCGTGGTAACGCAGTAAGTTGGGCATCCGCTGGCCAGTCCGGTTTCAAGGGTTCCCGTAAGTCTACTCCGTTTGCTGCTCAGGTTGCAGCTGATACTGCAGCCAAAAAAGCACAGGAAAACGGAATGCGTACTGTCGGTATCTACGTCAAAGGTCCAGGTACCGGTCGCGAAGCCGCCATGCGTGCTATCAACGCTGCTGGATTCAAGGTTGCGTTCATCCGTGACGTAACCCCGATCCCTCACAATGGCTGCCGTCCACCTAAGAGACGTCGCGTCTAATACAAGAGGAGATTGTTTTGGCTAAATATAATGGTGCTAAGTGTCGCATTTGTCGACGCGAAGGTTCAAAGTTATTCCTGAAAGGCGATCGCTGTTACACTGATAAATGCGCGTTTGACCGCCGTCCATACGCACCTGGACAGGCTGGTCGTGCACGCAAAAAAGTAAGCGATTACGCAGTTATGCTGCGCGAAAAGCAGAAAGTTCGTCGTATGTACGGCATTCTTGAAAAGCAGTTCCGCGCATACTTTAAAAAGGCTGACATGCAGAAAGGCGTTACTGGTGAAAACCTCCTCGCTCTTCTCGAACGTCGCCTTGATAACGTGGTATACCGTCTCGGCTACGCTAACTCACGTCAGCAGGCTCGTCAGATGGTTCGTCACGGCGTATTTACACTCAACAACCGTCAGGCAAACATTCCTTCTATGCAGGTGAAAGTTGGCGACGAAATCGTTGTTGTAGAAAAACATCGTAAAGATCCAGTTCTGGCGGAAGCTCAGGAAGTTATCGCTCGTCGCGGTTGTCCAAATTGGCTGGAAGTTGACGCCCCTAACTTCAAGGGTTCCGTTAAGGCTCTGCCTCAGCGCGAAGACATTCAGTTCCCAATCAACGAACAGCTGATTGTCGAGCTCTACTCCAAATAAGCGGGTTTAAAGCATGCTCATCAAACAAGGCGACAGAACTATTAATACTCGCAACTGGTCTGAGTTGGTTAAACCGGACACCATTGCGCGTATCGGCGAAGGCAACACGCAGTACGGTAAGTTTGTATGCGAGCCTCTTGAACGTGGATATGGTAACACCATCGGCAACTCTTTGCGTCGTGTGTTACTCGCTTCCCTTCAGGGCGCTGCCGCTGTTGCAGTAAAAATGTCAGGTGTACATCACGAGTTTACTACCATTGAAGGTGTGCTCGAAGATGTTACTGATATTGTACTGAACCTTAAGTCAGTACGTTTTGCTATGGACACGGAAGAACCTCAGCGTATTGAGTTCACCGCGAACAAGCAGGGCGCTGTAACTGCCGAAGCCATTAAAGGCAACCAGCACGTGATGGTTCTTAATCCGGATCAGCCATTATTCACTTTGACCGAGGATAAGGAAGTTACTTTCGAACTCGAGATCAGAATGGGTAAAGGTTACGTGCCTGCAGACATGCATGAAGGACTCAGCGATGAGATTGGTCTTATCAAGCTTGACGCTAGTTTTTCACCAGTTCGCAAGGTTGCCTACACTGTTGAGCAGGCCCGTGTCGGCCAGATGACCAACTATGACAAGCTCATCCTTGAGGTTTGGACTGATGGTTCAGTTTCACCTGAGGATGCCATTGCCTACAGTGCTAAGATCATTAAAGAACAGATTTCTGTTTTCATTAACTTCGACGAACGCATCTCTGAAGAAGAAAACGAACAGGCTGCTGCTGACAGCGGTCTGAACGAAAATCTCTTCAAAGGCATTGATGAGCTCGAACTTTCAGTTCGTGCTACTAACTGCCTGAAGAGTGCAAACGTTGCATTAGTTGGTGAACTTGTTCAGCGCACTGAATCTGAAATGCTTAAAACCAAAAACTTTGGCCGTAAGTCACTCGACGAAATTCGTCGCGTACTTGGCGAAATGGAACTGGATTTTGGCATGCAGGTTGAGGGCTTTGAGAAGAAATACCAGGATTGGTTGAAGAGGAAGCAGCAAAATGAGGCATAGAAAATCTGGAAAGAAATTCAGCAGAACACCTGCACATCGCAAGGCTATGTTTAGCAACATGGCTAAGTCTCTGCTGACTCATTACTCTCTTCGTACCACCGTGGTTAAAGCTAAAAGCCTGCGTGGCGTTATTGAGCCCCTGATTACTCTTGCTAAACGCAATGATCTTCATGCTCGCCGTCAGGCTTACAAAGTTCTTGGTTCTCACCAGCTCGTTAAGGTTCTGTTCGATGAAATCGGACCGCTTTTCGAAGGTGTACCAGGCGGCTACACTCGTGTTATCAAGCTCTCTACTCCACGTAAGGGCGATAACGCACCTATGGCTGTCATTGAACTTATTCGCAAGCCCGGTGCAGAAGAATCTGAATCTGTAGCTCCTATGAGCAAAGATCAGAAAGACGAAGCAGTAAAGCAGGCTGTTGAAGCTGCTACCGCAGCTGAATAATCTGCGGCTACTGTCTCGCACTATGCATATTAAAGACCGTTGTTTTACAACGGTCTTTTTTTATGTCAGTTGCAGTATTTCTTTTTTCGATGTAGGCAATAGGCATGATCGATTATAGAAAACTAGAAGCATTTTGCAAGGTGTATGAGTTGCAGAGCTTTTCCCGTGCCGGAAAGGAACTTTTTTTATCGCAACCTACTATCAGTGCACATGTTTCGGCGCTTGAGGCTGAGTTGAACGTCCCACTTCTAGATAGAATGGGGCGCATTGTTTTGCCTACGGAAGCTGGTGTTATTTTATATAAATATGCGAAGAAGGCTTTTGCGTCTCTCGATGCAGCCCGCGCAGAAATTGCACAGCTTAATGATGAGATTGCAGGGGAGATTATCATAGGCGGCAGCACGATACCTGCGCATTATCTCCTTCCTCGTGTAATGGCAAAATATATGCTCAAGCACACTACTGTAGATGTGTCGCTAAAGGTGGCTGATTCTGAAGCAGTTATTCAAAAGCTTTCGAATGGTGAGCTTTCTGTCGGTGTTGTGGGAGCATTCGAGAATGATCCAGAGCTGACATTTATTCCAATAGTAGACGATGAACTTGTTGTAATTGCTTCACCATCCTATTTGCAGCAGCCTATCGAATTGTCCATTGAAAATCTCGATGAGCATAGCTGGGTGATGCGTGAAAGAGGTTCAGGTACCCGTAAAGCATTTGCAAACGCCTTGGCAGAACATAATATTGATATACGGTCACTGCCGTCTGTTGTTCAGGTTGAGTCAACAAATGCGGTTATCCAGTTTGTTAAAGCTGGAATGGGGCTTTCCATAACATCCAGACTCGCGGTAAGCTCTGAAGTAGAGCGCGGAGATTTGTTGATTGTTCCGGTAGCCGATATGCAGCTTCATCGAAAATTTTTCTGTGTATATCATAATCGACGTCATTACTTCCCCGCTATTCATAGTTTTATTCACTTTTTAAAAGAGGAAACCCGCTCAATGCGGGATAGTGCAGGTTCTGTACATGACTAAACCGACAATAAATATGGTAGAGACTGTAAAGGCAGCAGGTTGAGCTGCAAAGATAGCTCCAGGGGACCTGGAGGAAATTTTACAATCTTTACCGCGTACTGCTGAAAGAGAGCAGGGCAGAATTCTTGCTGGAACTACAAATAATGAGGATGCAGCGATACTCTCGTTTCCAGCGGGGAAAGCAATCGTACAAACGTTGGATTTTTTTACACCTATTGTTAATGATCCTTACAAGTTTGGGCAAATTGCTGCTGCAAACTCGTTGTCGGATGTGTATGCCATGGGGGGCACGCCATGGTGCGCTATGAATATTGTCTGTTTTCCAGTCAAGAGCATGTCAAAAGGTATGCTCAGTGAAATTATTCGTGGTGGATACGATAAAATTGTCGAATCCGGTGCGGTTTTGGCTGGCGGACATAGCGTAGAGGATGCTGAGATTAAATATGGACTCTCTGTTACTGGCTATGTAGACGCAGATGCGTACACATCGAATGCCGGTTTGCAACAGGGGGACAAGCTTATTCTTACCAAGCCCGTTGGAACAGGCGTTTTGGCAACAGGCATTAAGGCTCGTTGGGATGGCGCTGATGAGATGGAAGAATTACTATTTAAGTGGTCGGCTCATTTGAATAATGTTGGTGGTGAGTTGATTCAAAAAATGGGGCTGAAGGCTGCGACTGATGTTACAGGATTCGGGCTTGGCGGTCATATCCTTGAAATGGCTCAGGCATCAAAATCGCTTGTAGCTATTGACTCCGAGGCCATTCCTATGCTTGATAAAGCCCTCGAGTTGGCAAGTATTGGATTGGTTCCTGAGGGGAGCCATGCAAATAGACTGCACTGTAAAAATGCAACAGAAGTTGCTACAGGTGTTGACTCTTTGCGTCTTGATCTTATATTTGACGCGCAGACCTCGGGAGGGCTTGTACTAGCTGTTCCTGAAGAGCGGGTTCAAGAGGCAATATCTTTCCTTGAAGAGAGGGGAGAGCTTGCCGCAGTTATCGGTGAAGTGCTGACAAGCGGTTCAGAATGCGGGACATTGCGTATTCGCTAAAAAATATGTGAAAAAATCTTTGTGAGTAGGATCATCTACTTAGCGCTTTTTTTCACAATAAATGCCGATAATTGTATTTTTATGCTTGAACTCTGTGCGCAGCAATGGTAAATGTCTGCGCCTTCGACATGTTACCAGCTTAGCGAGCGGAAACAGACAAAGTTCCGTTCCGGTAAAGTGTCACACATATGAATGAATGCGAGAGTGGCGGAATTGGTAGACGCACCAGATTTAGGATCTGGCGGTTAATCCCGTGAGAGTTCGAGTCTCTCCTTTCGCACCATATATTTCTATCCGGTCTTGACGTTGTTGATCGCCGGAGAATTTTTCTAATTTTTCCACTGGACAAGAAGGAGCGTGTGCCATGGAATATAAAGTAGAAGATCTGTCTCCGGTTAAGAAACAGATTAATATTACTGTTCCTGTGGACGAGGTTAATGCTGCACTTGCTGCAACTATCGCAATGTACCGTACCAACGTAGACCTGAAAGGTTTCCGTAAAGGTAAAGTACCTTCCAGCGTAATCGAAGGTCGCTTCAAGAAAGAAGTTTACTCTGAAGCAACTCAGGACCTCGTTAACGTTCACATCAACGAAGTAATCGGTGAAGGCGAGCTTTCTCCGGTTTCCCGCATCGACTTTGATGGCGGCGAGCTTGTTCGTGATGAAGAGTTTTCTTACTCTATTTCTTTTGAAGTAATGCCAGAGTTTGACCTTCCAAACTACGAAGGCATTGACGTTGAAGAAGAAAAAGTTGTTGTAGACGAAAAAGAAGTTGATGAAGTAATCGACCGCATCCGTGGCAACATGGCTGAAAACGTAGTTATCGCGGAAACCCGCGCTGCTAAAGACGGCGAAATTGCTGTAATCGACTTTGCTGCTTACGAAAACGGCGAGCCTGTTGAAGGCGTATCTGCTGAAAACTTCCAGATGACTCTTGGTGACAAGCAGGCTCTCGAAGATTTCGAAGCACTCGTTAAAACAATCACTGTTGGTGAGTCTGGTGAAGGCGAAGTTACTTTCCCAGAAGACTTCATCAACCCTGAGTTTGCAGGCAAATCTGTAACTATGAAAGTTACTGTTCACGCTATTCAGGAGAAAAAACTTCCTGAACTCAACGACGAACTTGCTAAGAAAGCAGGTGGTTTCGATTCCGTTGAGAAAATGCGCGAAGCTGTTGTAGAATCATACAAAAGCAGCCGTTTGCAGCTTAATAAATCTCAGGCTCAGAAAACCATGCTCGACTCTCTCTTGAAGACTGTTGACTTCCCGCTTCCAGATACCATGGTTGACGGTCACGTTGACAGCCTCATTCAGGAACGCATTGAGCGTCTTGAGCGTCAGGGTAAGTCTGTTGAATCTCTCGGCAAAACTCCTGAAGAACTCCGCACTGAAGTTCGTCCAGAAGCAGAAGAGATCGCTAAGACTCAGGTTTTCCTTATCGCAGTAGCGAAGAAAGAAGGCGTAGAAGTAACTGATCAGGAAGTTGATATGCAGCTTCACCAGATCGCAATGCGCGCTGGTCAGGAATTCCACGTAGTTAAAGATTACTACTCTAAAAACAACCTTCTCTTCAGCCTTCGTGATCGTCTCCTTGCTGACAAAGCAATGGACGCAATTTACGAAAAAGCTAACGTTACTGAAGTTGAGCCAAAGAAAGAAGAAGAAAAAGAAGACTAAGTTCTCTTTTTACTTTCTTCTAACTAGACGAAATAAACGGGGCGGCATATATGCTTGCCCCGTTTTTTTGCTTTATATGCAAGTTATCACAAATTGAGCCTTTTTGCTTCTTGAGCACTTGGGTCAACTTCTGCTAGGTTGCAATAAGTCCGTTTGTAAGAACGGGTGGTACGCTTCTGTTATAGATATGCTGCGTACATTCGCTGCCCTTTCTTTTTCCAAGCCTACAACTTATACTTTTTTACCACTGTTAGGAGTGCGTTATGGCAGTGCCTATTGTTATTGAAACCACCGGTCGGTCTGAACGTGCCTACGATATCTACTCCCGTTTGCTTAAAGACCGGATTATTCTTCTTGGAACTCCTATTGATGATCAGATTGCGTCATTAATTTGTGCACAGCTGTTGTTCCTGGAATCAGAGAATCCAGAAAAAGAAATTTACATGTACATCAACTCTCCTGGTGGAGCAGTTACCGCAGGCATGGCAATTTATGATACCATGCAATATATTTCTGCACCTGTTGCAACATTGTGTATGGGACAGGCAGCTAGCATGGGTGCTTTGCTTCTCGCTGCCGGTGCCGAAGGCAAGCGTTACTCTTTGCCTAATAGCCGCATTATGATTCATCAGCCGCTTGGCGGAGTTCAGGGGCAGGCTACGGATATTGATATCCATGCCAAAGAAATTTTGCGTTTAAAAGATTCTTTGAATGGTATTCTTGCTCATCATACAGGGCAAGACTTGGCAACCATAGAGAAACACACTGAGCGTGATAACTTTATGGGACCTCAACAAGCAAAAGAATTCGGACTTATTGACGAAATTCTTGTATCCCGTAATGACATTCTTAAAACAGAGAAGTAGTGGGACACTATATGGATAAAGACTCAACCGACACAATCGAAGAGCTCAATTGCACGTTCTGCGGAAAAGGACAGGATCAAGTTGCCCGTCTTATTGCAGGCCCTGAAGTCTATATTTGTGACGAATGCATCGCTCTTTGTAATGAGATCATCGCGCAGGAAAATACTGAAGTCGTTGAAAGCGGCGATCAGTTACTTACTCCTGAAGAAATCAAAAGCAAACTCGACGAGTATGTTATTGGTCAGCATCAGGCAAAGAAAATTTTGTCTGTAGCTGTGCATAACCACTACAAGCGTGTGTTCTATGAACATAAGCTTGGTGATGTTGAGCTTGAGAAAAGTAATATTCTGCTTGCCGGTCCTTCCGGTAGCGGTAAAACATTACTCGCAAAAACACTTGCGCGTGTTCTTAATGTTCCGTTTGCTATTGCAGACGCTACAACCCTCACTGAAGCAGGGTATGTTGGTGAAGATGTAGAGAATATTCTTGTGCAGCTGTTGCAGAATGCTGATTACGATATTGAATCTGCTGCAAAAGGTATTATCTACATCGACGAGATTGATAAAATTTCTCGTAAGGGTGACGGACCTTCTATCACCCGTGACGTATCCGGTGAAGGCGTGCAGCAAGCTCTGCTGAAAATTATTGAAGGTACCATTGCCAATATTCCTCCTAAAGGTGGTCGCAAGCATCCGCAGCAGGAATTTATTCGAATGGACACTTCAAACATCCTCTTTATTGTGGGGGGTGCGTTTATCGGTCTTGATAAGATTATTGAAAAACGCATGAGCGGCAAAGTCATGGGCTTTGGTGCTAAAGTTACAGCTAAAGAAGATTTATCCTTCACTTCTTTGCTGACACAGGTACAGCCGAACGACCTCGTGAAATTTGGTCTTATTCCAGAATTCATTGGTCGTATTCCGGTAATTACTTGTGTGGAAGAGCTTGGCGAAGATGACCTTGTTCGAATTCTTACAGAGCCTAAAAACGCTCTGGTGCGCCAGTACCAGAAGCTTTTTGAGTTCGACAAAGTATCATTACGCATTACCACAAACGCGCTTAAAGCGATTTCCCGTCAGGCAATTGATCGCAAGACAGGAGCAAGGGGACTGCGTAACGTTATGGAATCTATCATGCTGGAGATTATGTACCACTTACCATCCCTTAAGGGAGTTAAGGAGTGCGTAGTAAACAGGGCGGTAGTTGAAGAAGGAAAAGAGCCGATGCTCATTTACGAAAATGAGGCAAAAACTGCTTCTTAATTAGTTAGTTATCAAAATGCATCACATGAATGTGTGATGCATTTTGAGTATATTCAGCTGAAGCAATTGACAATTCGGCACCGAGACTTAACTATCTCATGGTGCCTCTTGTCTTCCTTGCGGAAGAGTGCATGGCACGAAACGAGGAGGATATATGACTGAGATTGGAACAAGCGACGAAAAGCGTCTTGCTACCATTCAACTCCCACTGATGTCCCTGCGGGAAGTAGTAATGTTCCCGCGTTCGATTATACCTTTGTTTGTTGGTCGAGAGGCCTCTATAAAGGCTATCGAGCATGCTATTGCTGATAGCAGTAAAGAAATTTTTCTTGTAGCCCAGCGCGAGCCGGAGATGGAAGTTCCGGAAGCAGACGATTTGTTCCAAGTCGGTACTGTTTCTAAAGTGCTTCAGATGCTTAGACTGCCTGACGGCACTATTAAAGTGCTGTTCGAAGGTCTTTACCGTGCCAGCTGGACTCCTGCCGGTATCGAAAAGATAGAGACAGAAGAAGAGGGCGAGGAAGAACTGAGTTTTGTTCTCGCCGATGTGACTCCAGTCGATGAAAATGACATTGAAGGTACAGAAGCCGAAGCGCTTGCCCGTGCTTGTCATGAGTCATTAGAAGAGTACGCAAAAATTAATAAAAAACTCGCTCAGGAAACGCTGCTTGCGATTAATGCTGTAAGCTCTGTGGGTAAATTGGCAGATGCCATTATGCCGCATCTTAAAGTTGATTACCGCATGAAGCAGGAAGTTCTTGAATTGACTGATCCTGTTCAGCGCCTTGAAAAAGTGTATGAACTGCTTCAGGGCGAAATTGCCATTACATCTATGGAAAAACGCATCAAAAATCGCGTTAAGCATCAGATGGAACGCAACCAGAAAGAGTACTACCTCAACGAGCAGATCAAAGCGATTAATAAAGAAATGGGTCGTGATGATGACCCACAGGAAGAGCTTAACGAGCTTGAAGCCAAGCTTAATGCTAAAGACATGCCTGATGACGCGCGCGACCGCGGTCTGCGTGAGCTTAAAAAGCTTCGTGGTATGCCTGCTTCTTCCGCAGAATATACTGTTGTCCGCAACTACATTGATTGGATTGTAGATCTTCCTTGGAACAACCTTAAAGATACTCCGATTGATATTGACGGAGCGCGCTCAATTTTGGATCAAGACCATTTTGGACTTGAAAAGCCAAAAGAGCGTATTCTGGAATTTCTTGCAGTACAAAAGCTTGCTACCAAGTTGAAAGGTCCTATCCTGTGTCTTGTGGGCCCTCCGGGTGTTGGTAAAACATCTCTTGCACGTTCTATTGCACGCGCAACTAATCGTGATTTCGTACGGTTGTCTCTCGGTGGCGTGCGTGACGAAGCTGAAGTGCGCGGTCATAGACGTACATATGTTGGTGCTCTGCCGGGTAAAATTATTCAGTCTCTTAAACGAGTTGATTATAATAACCCGCTGTTCTGTCTTGATGAAATCGACAAGATGAGCACTGATTTCAGAGGTGACCCATCCGCAGCGTTGCTTGAAGTGCTTGATCCTGAACAGAACGGTACATTTAACGATCACTACCTTGATTTAGACTATGATCTGTCGCAGGTGTTCTTTATTACAACTGCAAACAGTCTTCAGTCTATTCCGCTTCCTCTTCAGGACAGAATGGAAATTATTCAGCTTCCGGGATACCTTGAAACTGAGAAAAAACGTATTGCTCGCGATTTCCTGTTGCCGAAACAAATTGAGCAGCACGGAATTAAAAGCGACAACCTGCGTATGTCCGACAATGTTATTATGGACATTATCCGGTACTACACCAGAGAAGCAGGGGTGCGTAACCTTGAGCGTGAAATAGCTTCAATTTGTCGTAAAGCAGCAATGCGTGTTGTAGAAGCGGACGATATGGATAAGCTTGTATCCATTACAACGCAGAATCTGTCCAACTTGCTTGGTGTTAAAAAATATCGTTACGGCGAACGGGAAGATGAATCGCAGGTTGGCGTAACCACAGGTCTTGCTTGGACAGAGCTTGGTGGTGAGCTGTTGCTGGTTGAAACAGCAATTATGCCGGGTACAGGTAAAGTTTCTATCACAGGTAAGCTCGGAGAAGTTATGACTGAGTCAGCACAGGCAGCTCTTTCGTACATCCGCTCCCGTTCCGGCTTGTTTGGTTTGAAACCGGACTTCCATAAATCTGTGGATATCCATGTGCACGTACCGGAAGGCGCAACGCCTAAAGATGGTCCTTCAGCTGGTATCACTCTGTGTACCTCAATGGTATCTGCACTACTTGGCATTCCAGTACGGAACGATATCGCAATGACAGGTGAAATTACCTTGCGTGGTCGTGTTCTGCCAATTGGTGGACTGCGTGAAAAGCTTTTAGCTGCACGCCGTGGACTTATCACCACTGTACTTATTCCTAAAGATAATGAAAAAGATCTTAAGGATATCCCTGCTGACGTTCTTAAAGGAATGACGATTGTTCCTGTTGAGAATGTTGATGAAGTGCTTCCACATGCTCTTGCAGCGGAATCTTCAGATATTTATCAGGGAAAATGTCAAACAAGAGAGTTGTTAGACTCTTTAAAGATTTGTGAACCTGACGCAGCACAGGTTACACACTAATTATAAAAAAATAGCCGTGCATTGCTGTGCACCGTATCAGGTGTGTGTATGGCTCTGGCTTACGTAGTAAAAGACCGTCCAATGGACGGTCTTTTTTTTGTACTGGTGAGGCATGATATTCTATTTAAGTTTTCTCCTCCAGCGCCGATAGTGAATGTAACTCGGCTAATAATGAACGCACCTGAACTGGTACGAACTTGATATGGAGGATCGGCATGTCTAATGCTTTTCGCGGCGTTTTGATAGCGCTCATGGTTATTACGGTTGGCGTCCCGAAAGTATGGGCAGAACAGCAACCACAAAAGAAAGTATACGGTGCAGTGGAAAGCATGGTGCCGGAATCGGCAGATGCTGCGTACATGGAAGATACACCGCTTACTTCCGTAACCACTGTCATCAATTATGACAGCGGGGTTATGCTTCCAGATGGAACTGGTGGTATGCTGTGGCGCAAAGGCGCTACACGCCCTGATCTTACCGCAGGTGATGATGCGCGTGAAGTTAAACTGAAAGTTCGCGAGCTTGCAAATCAGCTTTTGTGCAACCTTGATTGGGAAGTGTTCAAAAATGCGAGCATCCTTCCTGTCACCTTTGTTGAACAGGATAATTTCGAGCGATCTTCAGGATTTGGTCGCTACGTCGCTGAATCTCTCATCTACGAATTTAACCAGCGCAATGTGCCGGTAAAAGAATACCGTATAGGAAACGAAATTTTAGGGCGCAAGGGTGAAGGTGAGTTTATGCTGACCCGTAACCATCGTACTTATGTCAAAAACAGACGTTCTCTTGCTGTTGTTGGTACATACTATCAGGTGAAGGGAAATGTTTTCGTGAATGCTCGCATCGTACGTGTTTCTGATAACGCTGTACTTCGCACCGCGCAGCTTGTGTTTCAGCAGACTGATGTTATTCGTAGAATGCTGGCTGATACCGGTCCTAAATTAAGCTCTGGGTATGTTTCTATGCGTGACTTTACAACAATGACCAGAGCAAATGATCTGACAGCCATCGATCTTGGCGAAGATCTGCATTAGGAGCTGACATGAAAAAAGTATTACTTATTGCACTGGTAATTGCTCTTAGTGGCTGTACTGCTTTTAAAGCCCGCAAGTCACCTACAGCGCAGCGTCCTACAGTCTATAAAGTTGTGGCTTCACCGTATAGCAGCAACTCAATGCAAAATTTATATATCGGTCGAAAATATATAGCAGAGCAGCGATATGAGCTGGCAAAAGAGCACTTCTTGCTTGCACTTGCTTCCGCAGAACACGAAAACATGCGTGAGCAGCTTGTATCTGAAATTACAGCTGTGAATCGCTTAATCGAAACCCTTCGGTAGGGGAGGTATACATGCTTCGTTACATATTTACAGCGCTAATAATGTTTGTGTGCCTGTTGTTGCCGTTTGCTGCTTCTGCCGGAACATTCACAGATTACTTCACAGCAGAAAAAGAAGCGCCTGAGCAAAAACAGCAGGTGGTTACTAAAACTATTCCGATGGTTGCAAATACACTTGCAGCGCAGCTTGATGCACAGCTGCGTGATAAGCTGAATTTAGACTCAGGTGACGTTGAGAGCTATGGTGTTATTGTGACAACACCGGTTGCCCTTGGTGATCTTGAAGAGACAAGCTCCCTTGCCCGTCAAATGGGAGAAGAGCTTTCACGTTGGTTCGTTTGTTCCGGTTACAAGGTACAGGAAGTTCGTAAAGGACGCTCTGTTTTGTTCGAACCGCGTGCTGGCGAATTTATCTTAACTCGCCGTACTCATGTGCTGGCTAACGAAAATGTCCGTGCAACGATCATTGTTGCAGGAACCTACACGCAGACATTGAATCGTGTCCGTTTTAACATGCGTTTCATTCATGCACCGACTAATGAGGTACTTGCAATGGCGACTCATACTCTGCCTTTGAATGCAGAGATGCGCTTGCTCACTGCGGGTACTAATGAAAATCGCGGCGTGGTTCCAAGCGTGGGAACAAGCTTCTAGTAGCGATCTCAATTAGTATACAAAAGCCCCTGACTTTATCATATAATTTGATAGAGTCAGGGGCTTTTTTTGTCTTGTTTTACATCGTAAATTTGCGCTGCTGTTTTGGGAGGAAAAAGCTATTTAGCGCCGTTAAGCTGATAATGTAGAATTTTCCTCTAGCTCTTACGTAGCTGGTCTATGGTGACCATAGTAAAGAAGCAGGTCGCAGCAACAGCAATGATACTGGCTCCTGACGTTATGTTGAACCAGTACGCGAAAAAGAGTCCGGTAATACAAAACAACGTACTCCACAGGATGGCAGCAACAATCATCGTGGCAAGGCTGCATGCTCTGCGCTCCGCAATAAACGGAGGAATGGTGAGTAGAGCAATGACAAGAATAAGTCCTACGACTCGTATAATCATGACGATGGATAAAGCAGCCATGCATACAAGTAGAGTGTGTAAGAGTGACGCGGGTAATCCTCTTGATTTTGCGTATTCAGCATCAAAGGTAATGCTAAGTAGCCCGGGGTAAAGAAGGATAGTTGCTGCTACAATAAAGATATCCAGCCCCAGCATTAACCAAAGATCAAAAGAGGATACCGTGAGAATTGATCCAAAAAGAAAGCTCATGAGATCAACGTTGTAGCCGGGGGTTAGGTCGATAAGGATAATACCGAAAGCCATACCGGCTGCCCAAAGTACGCCAATAACAGTGTCGGCTTTTTCTTTATGCCGTTGAGCGATATTCGACATAAGTATGGATGAGCCAAGCGTGAATCCAAGGGTGCATGGCAGTACTGGCAGCCCGAAGAAAAAGGCTAAACCAACACCGCCGTATGCCGCATGTGCAACGCCGCCTGCAAGAAATACAAGACGGTTAAGTACAACAA
This sequence comes from Halodesulfovibrio sp., assembly GCF_025210605.1. Taxonomy (NCBI): domain Bacteria; kingdom Pseudomonadati; phylum Thermodesulfobacteriota; class Desulfovibrionia; order Desulfovibrionales; family Desulfovibrionaceae; genus Halodesulfovibrio; species Halodesulfovibrio sp. The sequence continues at coordinate 39,125 of NZ_JAOARI010000024.1, forward strand.
GGGTACCGACAATACCACACGCAATGGAAGCCAGAACAGATGCCGCAAGGGCATTTTGCATGAAAGGAAGAGTGAGTATGTCCACGTTGTTACTCCTCTGTGTCCTGTGGAGTAACACTTGTTGAAAATGGTTTGAATGAGAGCAGTTGGGGCACGTTGTCCATAAATGCACCCAGAGGGCAGCTGCTTTCGTGAGTGCCATATAAGTGCGCGAGGAATTCCGGCGTAATGTTGCTGTTTCCTTCATGATACGAGAGATTGCGGTTGACTACGGCAATACCTGTGAAAGGGGATGCTGCAATCGAAATGTCATGGCTTACAACTATGGTTGTAATATCATCCGGCAACTCGGCAAGGAACTCGTAAAAACAAAACTTTCCGCTTGGATCAAAGTTCGCAGTCGGTTCGTCAAGCAGCAATAGTTTAGGGTCAGACATAAGAGCACGGGCAACAATGACTCGCTGACGCTGCCCACCAGAAAGATTGCAGAGCCGAAGTCTTTCTTTTCCAGCCAACCCAACCTTGGCTAATGCATTAACTGCCTTTTCTTCATTTTTTTGCCGCTGTTTTTTTGAGAATGGAAATAGAAGCGGACTGGTTATGGCTCCCATCATGACAACATCCAAAAGGTTTGCAGGAAACAAATCTTTGGTTGTCGCATATTGTGGAACATACCCAATATAGCGAACGCTATCGGCTGGTTTTCTGCCGAATACTTTGATTTCTCCTGATTGTGGCGTCAGCAGACCCAAGATGCATTTCAGGAGTGTTGTCTTTCCTCCGCCATTGGGACCAAGAATAGCAATATATGCCCCCTGTTTTACCGTAAAGTTCAGGTTGTCCAATACGGTAAATCGAGAGGCTTCTGGATAGGCGTATGTAAGCCCGGAGATAGCAATAACTGGTTGATTCATAACTACTCAAAGAATAAAAGATGCTGCAAGTTTTTTAGAGATAGTACGTAAGTTTTCTTCCCAGTCTTCTGCAAGAGGGTCTGCTACAACTATGGTTCCGTTGATGCTGTCTGCAATTGCTTTTGCACTGGATTGAGAGAACTGAGGCTGCACGAAAATAGTGCGCAAATTTCGTTTTTTTGCAATTTCTGTGATTTTTTCAAGAACCATAGGGGTCGGCGCTTTGCCTTCAAATTCAATTGGAATTTGAATGAGGTTGTATGTCATGGCGTAGTATCCCCAAGATGGGTGGAACGTCATGAAAGCACGTTTTTCTGGCGGAATCGGGTTGAAAATAGCATCTATTTCTTTATCCAGCTCGTCTAACTGCTTGGTAAATGCGCGAGTATTGATTCTATACTGCTTCGCATGCTGGGGAGCAATTTTACTGAGGGCAAGACGAGTTGGTTTTGCCATAGCTTTTACCCAGCGTGGCGAAAGCCAGATATGTGGGTCAAACATTCCAACGTGGCTGTGTTTATGTACGTGCTGCTCGTCCTCATGCTTATGCCCATGTGTGTGGTGCTCATGCATGTCGTGTGTTGCGTGAGCTTCATGTGTAGATTCTGCTTCGTGTGCCTCGTGGGATTCGTGACGGTAATCTTCCAAGATGGCACCACGCGGGTTTTCATCAACGTCTATTGCACTGGCAGCCATCGGTAATTTGCGCAGTATATTGTCTACATGAACGATGGTAAGATCAGGGTTTGTATCCTGAATGCGAGGGAGCCATGTGCGTTCAAATGGAACTCCTATAGCGAGGTACACTTCTGCTGTTGCAAGTTTTGCCATTTGGCGCGGACGGGGTTCGTATGTCGCTGGACTTGCGCCGGGCATTACCATTACTTCTACATCAACGGTGTCCCCTGCAATTTGTTCCACAAAATATTTTTGAGGAAGGATGCTGACAAAAACAACAGGCTTTTTTGCCAGTGCAGTACCGGAAAACGGCATAGTGATAAGGAGAGCTAGGAACAAAAATGCCATGAATAAAAGCGCTGTTGTTTTCTTGAGTAATTGCATATCGGCTCACTTTTATGTGTTGGAGATTAGAGTTAGCATTTTATCAATGGTTAGAATATTGTAGCGCAATATTTTGAAATAAAGCAATGAAAGGTGAAGAACCTATAATCTCAAACTAATAATGACAGTATAGTGCATGGTATGTTGCTGGATATTCACTGTGCGACGTTCTGTATGGGTATCTCCTTGCTGTCTGGCAAAATGAGTAATGACCATTGGGAATTGCATAAATAAAATGGCAAAAAAAGTAATTTCGTATCAACTAAGAATGTATGAAAAAAGCAGAAGAGTGGATACAAGTTGCAGTACTGCTCTGCGGACTTCTTGTTGAGGTTTGTATTGCATAGATTTACTCTGGTTAGGCAGGCGTTGATGCGGGCAACGTCTGCGACGCGAACAACATGCTTTTCTTATTTAGAATTTTCAGAACCAGCTAGTGCTTGATAATAGTTTTCAATCTTATTTTGTCAATACAAAATTTGTCTGTAGGTACTTGGCTTGCAATATGAAATGCAGTAGTGAGAATGGATTGTTTAACAAAGATTCTTTTGGAACTGATGCTGAATAAGCAGAGTAGATAAAATAACTGCTATTTTGTAAGCGTTTGCAGATGAGACATTTATAGAAGCAAACTGCATGATACAACGTGGTAAAGCAGCATAAGTATTTTTGAACAGTTCTGTATAGGGAAGGAGTAAAAGGAAGCTATGTCCTTACAAAGAAGAAAGACTCGGGACGTGACTGTTGGGTCACTTACAATCGGCAGTGAGCATCCTGTTGTTGTGCAGAGCATGACAAACACGGATACTCGTGACGTAGAGTCAACCGTTGCTCAGATTTTAGAACTTGAAGCGGGCGGGTGCGAACTTGCGCGTGTTGCAGTTTTAGACGAGCAGGCAGCGTGGGCTATTTCCCGAATCAAAGAGCAGGTGAATGTACCGATCATTGCGGACATTCATTTTGACCACAGACTTGCAATCAAATCGCTGGAAGCTGGTGTTGATGCATTGCGTATCAACCCGGGTAATATTGGCGGTGAAAAAAATGTGGATAAAGTGGTTGATGCTGCAAAGGCACATAACGCTGCTATCAGAGTTGGTGTGAACAGCGGCTCTGTAGAAAAATCTTTATTGGACAAATACGGTGCTCCTACTCCTGAAGCTATGGTAGAAAGTGCGATGCATCATGTTGCCATGCTTGAAAAACGCAACTTTTATAACACTAAAATTTCCTTGAAATCCTCTTCTGTGCTACATACGATTGATTCGTATAAATTGCTCGCAGATAAATGCGATTATCCACTGCATATCGGTGTTACAGAAGCAGGTACATTGCTCCGTGGTGCAATAAAATCTTCTGTTGGTCTTGGCATATTGCTCTGGCAGGGCATTGGTGATACTTTGCGCGTTTCCCTGACAGACGATCCTGTTCAAGAGATGACTGTTGCTTGGGAATTACTGCGTTCTCTCGGTTTACGCAATCGTGGACCGGAGATTATCTCGTGCCCGACATGCGGCAGAACCGAAATTGGCTTAATTAACCTTGTTGAAGTTGTTGAGAAACGTCTTGAAGGTGTTGTTGACCCGATTAAAGTAGCTGTAATGGGCTGCGTTGTTAACGGACCGGGCGAAGCTCGCGAAGCTGATATCGGTATTGCCGGTGGCAGAGATAAAGGCATTATTTTCCGTAAGGGAAAAGTTATTAGAACGGTAAAAGGCGGGGCGAATTTGCTTAACGCCTTTGTGGAAGAATTAGATAAATTTCTTATAGAACGAAATAAAGGATAGCTATGCGCTGGAGTCGTTTCTACATTCCTACGCTTAAGGAAGCACCAGCTGATGCTGAAGTTGTCAGCCATAAATTGCTTACCCGTGCGGGTATGATTCGTAAGCTTACATCTGGTATCTACACTTATATGCCGCTTGGTTTACGCTCCATTACTAAAGCCTCTGCTATTGTCCGTGAGGAAATGGACAAAGCTGGTGCAAACGAAGTAAGCATGCCGATGGTGCAGCCTGCTGATTTGTGGCAGGAGTCCGGACGTTGGGATTTTTACGGTAAAGAATTACTGCGTCTGAAAGACCGTCACAACCGCGATTACTGCCTTGGACCGACACACGAAGAAGTTATTACAGACATCGTGCGCGGCGAAGTGCGTTCTTACCGCCAGCTGCCTATGAATTTGTACCAGATTCAGACCAAATTCCGCGATGAAGTTCGTCCTCGTTTCGGACTTATGCGTGGTCGTGAATTTATCATGAAAGATGCATACTCTTTTGATAAAGATCAGGAAGGTCTGGATGAGAGCTACAGAGCCATGTACGAAGCGTACAATGCTATCTTCACTCGCATGGGACTGAAATATCGCCCAGTAGAGGCAGACAGCGGCTCCATTGGCGGCAGCTTCTCTCATGAATTTATGGTGCTTGCAGAAACAGGTGAAGATACTATTGTTGTATGTGATTCCTGTTCGTATGCAGCAAACGTGGAGCGTGCTGAAATTTTCTGCACTGGTGATGAGTGTGATATGCTCGATACTCCAATGGAAGAAATTTCCACACCGAATGTATGCACCATCGAAGAAGTTTCCAGCTTCCTTGATGCTCCTGCTGCTGCATTCATTAAAACACTTCTGTTTGATGCAGACGGTGAACCTGTGGCTGCACTTGTACGTGGCGACAGGGAACTTAATGATGTTAAACTCAAGAACCTGCTTAATGCCGATACTCTTGAGATGGCAACTCCTGAGCAGGTACGCGAATGGACAGGCGCACCTGTTGGCTTCGCTGGTCCTGTAAAGCTGAATGTAAAACGCATCTTTGCAGATAACGAACTGCGTCTTGCTACTGACTGGATTGTCGGTGCAAACAAAGCAGATGCGCACATCAAACACGTTTCTCTCAAACGTGATGTTGAGCTTTCCGGTTTTGCTGACCTGCGTGTTATCACCGAAAACGATGTATGCCCTAAGTGTGGCAAAGAAATCAGCCTCACAAAAGGCATTGAAGTCGGTCACGTATTCAAACTTGGTACAAAGTACTCTGAATCTCTTGGTTGTACTTTCCTTGATGAAAACGGCAAAGATAAAGTTATGCTCATGGGTTGTTACGGCATTGGTGTTTCCCGTGTTGTTGCTTCCTGCATTGAGCAGAACCATGACGAAAACGGTATTTGCTTCCCGCCTCCGATTGCTCCTTTTGAAGCACTTGTTGTTAACCTCGACATTAAGAGTGACGAAGTGAACGACAAAGTAGATGAAATCTACACCTTCTTAAAAGAGCAGGGCATTGACGTGCTTGTTGATGACCGTAAAGAGCGTCCGGGCGTTAAGTTTAAAGATGCTGATTTGATCGGTGTACCTATGCAGATTGTTGTAGGTGGTCGTGGGCTTAAAAACGGTATTCTTGAAGCAAAAGATCGTCGTACCGGCGAAAAAACTGAGCTTCCAGTTGAAGGCTTTGCAGAAGCATTCAAAGAGTGGAAAACAAAAGTATACGCAGGATGGAACATCGACTAGATCGATTTTTCTGCTTATGCACTGCATTTTTATTTACCTGCGCTGTAAACAGAATGCGTGTGTGCTGATGTATTCCTGAGTAAAAAATAATGCTCCTGTTGCGCATGCCGCAACAGGAGCGTTTTTCTAGTTACGTAGTCGTGTTTTCGATGCGCTGAACTAGGCAATTAGATTACATAATATCCGTTGGAGTCAGCAAATCTGCCTGCCGGAGGCAAAGGTATTCATGAGCCAGATATTTACAGTCAGAGAATTAACAGATGCCCTTAAGAAAACTCTTGAGGGTGCGTTTCCGTTTGTCTGGGTACGCGGTCAGGTGTCCAACCTTTCACGTCCAGCGTCCGGTCATATGTATTTTTCTCTTAAAGATGCCGATGCGGTATTAAATTGTGTCTGGTTTAAAGGGAATCAGCGTGGCGATGAACACTTTGACCCTCTTACAGGGGAAGTGTTTGAAGACGGTCCAAGACCGAGCCTTGCGCGTACCATGCAGAATGGTACGGAAATTATGTGTGCGGGCAGGCTCAATGTGTATCCACCGCGCGGTAGCTATCAACTTGTTGTTGAACTGGCGCAGGATGTCGGGCTTGGGAAACTGTTTATGGAATTTGAGGCGCTGAAGCAAAAGTTGACTGCTAAAGGCTTTTTTGAATCCATGCGCAAGCGTCCGTTGCCGTATCATCCACAAAAGGTTGCAGTAATAACTGCGCCATCCGGCGCTGCGATACAAGATTTTCTGCGCATTGCTGACGCCCGTGGCTGGGGAGCACAGATTCGTATTTATCCGGCACTTGTTCAGGGCGATCTTGCAGCGGGGCAGCTAGCAGATCAGATGGACAGAGTGAATGCTGATGGCTGGGCAGATGTCATAGTTCTCATACGCGGTGGCGGCTCTATAGAAGATTTGTGGGCGTTTAATGACGAAACGCTTGCAGAAAAAATTTTTGGTTCTGCAATTCCTGTTATTGCAGGTGTGGGACATGAAGTTGATACGACAATTGCTGACATGACGGCAGATGTTCGTGCTGCTACACCAAGTCATGCTGCACAATTACTTTGGCCGGAACGCGCAATGCTTGTTCAAGCGTTGGATGAGCTTGAAATGCGTCTTGCCCGAAGAATTGAACGGCAATTAGGTGCAAAGGAGCATAGCCTGAGTACGCTGGAACGCGGGCTTGGCTGGCTTTCTCCAGTACAAAAATTAGGGCGGCTTGATGAGCAATTTGTCACTCTTTCAGAACGTCTTGAAAGGGCGTTAGCCTTGAAGCTTGAAACAGTAGAGCGTACAGTCGCATACAGTGAAGAGCGAATAAAGCGAGCTTTTGGTGAAGGTGCTGTTACATATCAGCTACAAAAAATTCATACTTTGGAAAGCAGACTGAAGTGGGCGGGGGATAGCCTGTTCACAATGGCAGAGCGCAAGCTTGACCGAGCTGCTATTCTGTTGGAAAGCCTTAATCCTGAAAAACCGTTAGAACGCGGGTACAGCCTAGTTCAGAAGAAAGATGGAACATTTGTGCGCAGTGTGGATGATGTTACAAAAGGTGAGCATCTGCACGTAATGGTGGCAGACGGTTCTGTTGGCGTTCAGGTTGAAACAATGAAAAAAAGGAGTGATGGATGATTCGTCGTGCTGTGTTGTTGGTATGTGTTATTCTGCTTAGTGCCGTTCCGGCGCTGGGAGCACTCCAGATTGATTTACCTGAAACCGTAATGAACGGACGAGCATTTTTTGTAACGGTGCACTCTGATTCAGAGTTTCCTGTCCTCTTGAAATGGAACGAACAAGAGGTTCCGGTTGAAGTATCACAGACAAAACATGGGTACACCGGACTGGCATTATTAGCATTACCCCGAGATTTTTCTAAAAAGACGCTTGCAGTTACAGCTATAGAAGAAAATGTAGTTGGAACAAACACCATCACTCGCACTGTGCCAGTAAAACACAAAAAATATCGTGAACAGCATCTTAAGGTTAATAAAAAATATGTTGAGTTAAGCAAGAAAAGCTTAGATCGACATTATGCTGAAAAAGCGAACGTGCGTAAGGTCATGGAAAACCCGCTTGGAAACCGTATGTGGGATGGAAAATTTATTCGTCCGGTATCCGGCAGCGTGAGCAGCGAATTTGGTGTGCAAAGATTTTTCAATGGCAAACCTCGAAAACCGCATAGTGGTGTAGATTTACGTGGCAAAACAGGAACGCCTATTAAGGCTTTTGCAAGCGGAGTGGTTCGCATTGCAGCTTCCCACTTTTTTTCCGGTAAAGTAGCGTACATCGATCATGGTCAAGGTGTTGTGAGCATCTATTGCCACATGTCAAAATTACTTGTGCATGAAGGTGACCGAGTTAAAAAAGGGCAGGTTATCGGGAAGGTTGGCGCAACTGGTCGAGTTACAGGACCTCATCTGCATTTTGGGGTGAAGATTGCGAATGTGGCTGTCGACCCTATGCCGCTTTTTTCAGCAACAAACTAAGATTGATGGCAAAAGCGAACGTGGTTTAGCTGGTGGTCGATGTAGCTACCGTAGAAGGAAATAGTATATTTCCATACACTGCATGCTATGCAGCCGTATCTGCATCTAATAAACACGTTTTTGTCAACAGGTTCAAATAGAGAGAGTTTCATGGCAGCACGAAAGAAAAATTTTGAAACGCAGTTGAAGCGCCTTCAGACCATTGTTGAATCATTGGAAAACGGAGAGCTTGCGTTAGAAAAAAGCGTGGCATTGTATAAAGAAGGTATGACGTTATCAAAAGAATGCCGTACCCAGTTGGAAAATGCACGGAATGAAATTCGTCTTTTTACTGAGGAAGGCGAAGTTCCTTTTGATGAAGAAAAAGCTGCTGAGACATCAGCAGAGTAGGTGGAATAAAGAATGACGATGATGAGTGCGCAGGAGTTTAAATCCGTGCTTAAAACAGAGGCTGATGCTGTCGAAAATTATCTTTCTACCTGCTTGCATAATAGAAATATTCCTCAACGTTTGCAGGCTGCTATGGAATATAGTTTGCTGGCGGGGGGAAAGCGCCTGCGCCCTGTTTTGTGTCTTGCGGTTGCCGCTATGCTTGGTGCTAAAAAAGAACACGTAATGCCCTTTGCTTCTGCCATTGAATGCATTCATTCGTATTCGCTTATTCACGATGATCTTCCTGCAATGGACGATGACGATCTGCGTCGCGGCAAGCCTTCCAATCATAAAGCTTTTGATGAAGCAACAGCAATATTGGCTGGCGACGGATTGCTGACCGAAGCATTTGTTTTGATGACTGAAACTGCACAACATATTTCTGCGCCTTCAGTTCTTTCTGCTGTTAATACTGTGGCAGTTGCGGCGGGTTCTGGTGGTATGGTCGGCGGTCAGCAGCTGGATATGGATTTTACGGGGCGTAATGACGTTTCTCTTGAAGAATTGCAGACAATGCATGCTATGAAGACAGGCGCGTTGATTCGATGTTCTTGTGAATGTGGTGCAATCTTGGGTGGTGCCAGCGCAGAAGAACAACAGTGCATTCGAACATATGGTGCAAACATCGGTGCAGCATTCCAGATAGTTGATGATATTTTAGACGAGACTGGAACTGAAGAAGAGCTTGGAAAGCCTGTCGGCAGTGATCTTGAACAAGGGAAAAATACCTATCCAAGCATGCTCGGAATTGAAAAAAGCCGAGAACTTGCTCAGGAACGTGTTGATACAGCCATTGAGCAACTCACAGCATTTGATGGAGCTGAGGCACTGTTTTTGCGTAAGCTGGCTCAGTACATTATTGACAGAGTGTCATAAAGAGTACACTACCTTTATCAGCAAATGGTATGATGCTTCATTCCTAACTACTAGCACCCGGATTTATAATGCCTGATAAGAGCCAATCTACTCCTCGTCTTATAGACAGCATTAACTTGCCGTCGGATGTTCGCAAGCTCGATCAAGCTCAGCTTGAGCGCCTTGCAGGGGAGTTGCGAGAAGAAATAATTTCCGTAGTTTCTCAGACAGGTGGTCACCTAGCTCCTTCTCTTGGGGTTGTTGAGCTAACACTTGCGCTGATGTCTGTTTTTGATTTCGATCATGATAAATTAGTGTGGGATGTAGGACATCAGGCGTATGCCTGGAAATTATTAACCGGACGTAAGGATGAGTTCCATACCCTGCGAACCAAAGATGGTGTAAGCGGTTTTCCTAAAATGGCGGAAAGCCCGTACGATCATTTCGGAGTGGGGCACTCCTCTACATCAATTTCTGCTGCATTGGGTATGACTGTAGCCAGAGAGCTTTCCGGCAAAAAGAATGAAGTCATTTCTGTTATTGGTGATGGTTCTATGACTGCCGGTCTTGCGTTCGAAGGACTTAATCAGGCGGGGCATGTAGATAAAAAAATGCTCGTTATTTTGAATGATAACGAAATGTCTATCTCCAAAAATGTCGGCGCAATGTCACATTTTATGTCACGTAACTTGTCTTCCCGCTGGGTTCGGCGTTTCAAAAAAGATGTTGAAACTATTTTGAACGCGGTTCCTGCCATCGGTGAAGAAATGCTTAACTATGCTCGCCGCAGTGAACATAGCCTCAAAAGTTTTTTTACCCCCGGTATGTTGTTTGAAGCATTTCATTTCAACTACATGGGACCTATCGACGGGCACGACATTAAAGCATTGCAGCGTGCTTTTAGACTATATCAGGATTTGGATGAACCTGTTTTGCTTCATGTCCTTACCAAAAAAGGTAAGGGGTATGCTCCTGCTGAATCCAATCCGACATTTTTCCATGGTGTAGGGCGGTTTGAACCGGAAACAGGGCAAGCCAAGAAGGTTGCCAAGCTTAATGCGGTTCCAACCTACACTGAAGTATTCGGGAATACGCTGTGCGATCTTGCTGAGCAGGATGACCGTATTGTTGCTATTACAGCAGCTATGCCGGAAGGTACGGGCACTGCCTGCTTTGAAAAGAAATTTTCTGAACGTTTTGTTGATGTGGGCATCTGTGAACAGCACGCGGTTACTTTTGCCGCAGGATTGGCAACACAGGGGTACCGTCCATTTGTCGCTATTTATTCAACATTTATGCAGCGTGCGTACGACCAGATTGTGCACGATGTTTGTTTGCAGAATCTGCCTGTCACATTCTGCCTCGACCGTGGCGGCATTGTCGGTGAAGATGGACCAACCCATCACGGTGTATTTGATTTAAGCTACATGCGTCATATTCCAAATATGACAGTGCTTGTGCCATCTAACGAATCTGAGTTAGCGGACTGCATGGCAACTGCTCTCGCGCATGATGGACCTGTTGCTATCCGTTATCCACGCGGTGCAGGATACGGTGTTCCACTAAAAGAAAAGCCTGAGCCGTTTACAATTGGAACCGGCGAAGTGTTGCTGGAAGGTAGCGGCGTAGCTGTTGTTGCAGTTGGTTCCCGCACATATCCAGCGCTTGAAGCGGTAAAAGAGCTTGCGGCGGAAACTGGAAAACAGGCAACAGTTTTTAATGCCCGTTGCGTTAAGCCGTTGCCGAAAGAGCAATTGCTCGAATTAGCAAGCACCCACGACTCCCTTTTGCTGCTTGAAGAAAATGCATTGCAAGGTGGTTTTTCTTCTGCGGTGTTGGAATTGTTATCTGACAATGACGCTCTTCAAAACTGTAGAGTGAAGCGTTTGGGAATTCCAGATCAATGGGTAGAACATGGTGCTCAGGTAGAATTGCGTGAGCAGCTTGGAATCAATAAAAGTGGAATTAAACAAGCTGTTCAGGATTTATTTGCTAAAAAATAGCTGTAAAAAATTACCTGTTCTTTTTTGCAGTGATCGCTACAGGCTTTCACTAGCAAGTGAGCTGTATATAAAAATAACAAAGCCCCTTTCATTATGTGAAAGGGGCTTTGTTTGTGGTGTGCTCTAAAATGTTTCAATAAACATGCGGATGCCATCTTCAAGCATCTGTACTGCCATAAAAATGAGGATAAGCCCCATGAGGCGCTCGGTCGCTCGCAATCCTCGTTGTCCGAGAATCTTTGTGAGAGAGGAGGCACATAACAGAATGATTGAGGTGACCAGCCAAGATAAAAAGATGGCTGTCAGAAGTTCCGCATTACCATGTGGGCTTTCCTGAGAGCGCGCAGCGTACAACATTACTGCTGCAAGCAAGGAAGGACCAGCAAGAAGCGGAACAGCTATCGGCACAATAAAAGGGTCTTTCTCTAAATCGGAGGAAGCACCGTTTCCTTGTGGGAACACCATTTTCATTGAAATGATGAGCAGAATAATACCGCCCGCAATTCGTAATGTTGAATGATGGATATTTAATAGACCAAGCAGGCTGTCGCCGAGGAAGGTGAATAGAAGGATAATACCCAGAGCGATAACGACTTCGCGAAGCATGATCTGACGTTGCTGTTTGGGCGTAAAAGCACCAAGCATCGGCAAACATACAGCGGCGTTACCCAATGGGTCAAAAATCAGAAAGAGGGTGATAGCAATTTCAAAAATCACCTGCCAGTTTAACTCCATCATTACTTATAACTCCAAATAGGTCGCGGACTGTGCAGCTTTTTCAGACACAGTTACAGAGTGAACACGCACGCCGTATGATTCGATGCGTTTACCCAGTTCTTGATAAATGAAACGGGCGAGGTTTTCGGAAGACGGGTTCATTGCGTCAAACGGCGGAGTACAGTTCAAATCTTTATGGTCGATAAGCTCTGTTACTTCTTTCAGTTTGTTTTTCATTACTTTGAAGTCGAGCAGAATTTCTACATCTTCAGAAAGTTTGTCACCTTCTACCACAGCTTCAACGGCAAAGTTGTGCCCATGAATATTTTCGCATTTACCGTCATAATTGCGAAGTGCGTGTGCGGCTGCAAAGTCGGAACGAACCGTCAACCGCCAGATACCGTTAGCCATGTGTTACTCCTTTCCAGTTGGTGAAGTCTTTTTCAAATTGAGGACCCGGATGAATAGAGTACGCTTCATCCAGACTAAAAATTGCATCAGAATCATTAATCATGGCACGTACGTAAACAGGTACAGGACCATTGTGTTTTATTAAAAGCTCTTTAAGTTCGGCGATTGCCTGCTGACACAGCTTTCCGTGCGGAATTTCGATAGTTGTCGGCTCAAGGTTGCACTGACATGCCTCAGTGAGTGATTCTACCTTTTCGCACAGCAGTTTAATCTCTTTTACTGCGTCTTCGTCATCAGAATCTTCATTGTTTTGCTGGTCACTGATGCGTGCGGTAAGCAGCAAAGGTTGTTCACTGTAGAGCAGCTCTTTTCCCTCTGCATACGCTTCTGGAAATACGACAAGTTCGCCGGAAGCGGTCAGGTCTTCGATATCCACAAACGCCATTTTGCTGCCTTTCTTGGTAATATGCTCTTTAATTGCAGTTACCAGAATAGCGCATTTGATTTCTCCACCTTGATCGAGATCAACCGCTTCTTCAAGTGGTTGCAGGTGCAGACGATGTAGCTCGCGGCGGAATGGTTGCAGCGGGTGACTTGTCAAATAGAAGCCGAGAGCGTCTTTTTCAAATCGCAGCTTTTGTTCGTCATCAAATTCTTCGAGTGTCTGCTCTTCACAATCAAATCCAATTCCACCAATAACTTTTGGTTCTTCGGAAATCATGGTGAATAAAGAAACTTGGTTAGAATCTTTGTCTTTTGCTTTTTTTTGTGCCTTGGCGACAACGCTATCAAGTGCGGCAAGCATTCCTCGGCGAGAAACACCGAAGCAGTCCATCGCGCCGCCTTTAATCAAGTTTTCCAGAACTCGCTTGGTTACCTTGCGAAGGTTTACGCGGCAGGTGAGATCGAGCATAGATTGAAATTCACCGTCTTGCTCGCGTGCTTCCACAATTTCACGGATTGCCTCATCACCTACTGTTTTAATTGCGCCCAGACCAAAAATTACTTCGCCATTGTGCACAGTGAATTGTCTGCGTGATGCCTGAACGGTTGCCTGCTTAACTGCAACGTCCATGTCACGACATGCGGCAACATATTTAAGAACTTTATCTTGGTTACCCATTTCAGATGTCATGAGGGCAGCCATGAATTCTACAGGATAATGTACTTTAAGGTACGCAGTCCAATATGAGATAAGAGCGTAGGCAGCGGAGTGAGATTTGTTAAAACCGTAGGCTGCGAACTGTTCCATTAAGTCGAAAATTTCTTCGGCTTTTTCTTTCGGAATGTCGTTTTCTGCTGCACCGGCAACAAATTTAGTACGTTCCTGTGCCATTGCGTCGGCATTCTTTTTACCCATTGCTCGGCGGAGCAAATCCGCACCACCAAGGGTATAGTTGCCGACAATCTGGGCAATCTGCATTACCTGTTCCTGATATACGATAACTCCGTATGTCGGTTTCAGGCAGTCTTCAAGAGATGGCAGAGGGTATACAACAGGCACTTCGCCGTGTTTACGCTTAATGAATTCATCAACCATACCGGAGTTCAAAGGACCCGGACGGTAGAGGGCAAGCATAGCGATGATGTCATCAAAACAACTCGGCTTGAGCATACGGAGGTAGGTACGCATGCCGGAAGATTCAACCTGAAAAATACCGTCCGTGTCGCCACGTTGATACAGCTCGTATGTAGGCTCATCGGTAAATGGCAGTGTGTCTAAATCCGGCTGTGGCTTTCCTGCAAAGCCGATGTTGTCAACGGCATCCTGAATAACCGTCATGGTGCGCAGACCGAGGAAGTCAAATTTTACAAGACCGACTTCTTCGACTTTTTTCATGTCGAACTGCGTTACCCTGCCGCCTTTTTTATCTCGGTACAGTGGCAGGTATTCCACCATAGGTTTGTCTGAAATAACAACACCCGCAGCATGCGTAGATGCATGGCGGCAAAGCCCTTCCAGACGCTGTGAAATATCAATAAGTTTGGTGACAGTAGGGTCGTTGCGATACAGGTCTGCAAGCTCCGGCTCTGCAACCAGCGCTTTTTGAATGGTCATTTTCATTTCATCAGGGATAAGTTTCGAAATCTTATCGCCTTCCTGAAATGTGAGCCCCTGAGCACGGGCAACGTCTCGAATTACCGCTTTCGCCTTCATTTTACCGAAGGTAGTAATCTGCGCTACCTTGTTTTCCCCATACCGCTCCATGGTATAACGGATAACTTCCCCTCGGCGTCGTTCACAGAAGTCAACGTCGATATCCGGCATGGATACACGTTCAACGTTCAGGAATCGTTCAAAGAGTAAGTCATACGGAATCGGGTCAAGGTTGGTGATGCGCAAAGCCCATGCAACAATGGAACCCGCAGCAGAACCACGCCCAGGACCTACTGGAATGCCGTTATCTTTCGCCCAGTTAATAAAGTCCTGAACAATGAGGAAGTAGGCAGGGAAGCCCATGTCATTAATAACTTTAAGTTCAAGCTCAAGCCTGTCCCAATAGACTTTTTCATCGATACTGTACGGAATGGTATCAATGCGCTTTTGCAGACCTTCGCGGCACATGCGACTGAATTCTTCAGCCATGCTGACGCCTTCAGGAAGTTCATATTCAGGGAAGTAGTATTCACCGAGAGTGAGGTTGATATCAATTTCATCCGCAATTTTTACCGTGTTGGAAATAGCTTCCGGTACGTGTGAAAATGCGGCTTTCATTTCTTCAGGCGATTTGTAGTATAACTCTGTGGTATCAAAGCGCATGCGGCGTTCATCCTGAACCTTTGCACCGGTCTGGATACAAAGCAGGGTGTCGTGCGCTTCAACATCGGAAGCATTCAGGTAGTGGCAGTCGTTAGTTGCAACAAGCGGTAAACCTGTGCGCTTGGAAAGTTCTATAAGTTTGTCGTTCAGCTCATCCTGCTCTTTCAAGCCGTTTGACTGAAGCTCAAGGTAGAATCTGTCAGGGAAAATTTCTGCATACTCGCGTGCAATTTCTTCAGCTTCGTCCATGGTGTTGTTCAGCAGGTAGCGTGGAACTTCGCCAGCGAGACATGCGGACAGAGCGATAAGGTTGTCGCTGAATTTGCGTAAAATTTCTTTGCTTACACGCGGCTTGTAGTGGAAGCCGTTAATGCAGCCTTCTGTAACAATCTCACAAAGGTTTTTGTAGCCTTCTTCGTTTTTGGCAAGCAAAACCAAGTGGTAGCGCTTTTTAGCCATTTCACCGGTTTTTTCTGTATGATCTCCGTGCGATACATACACCTCACACCCGATGATTGGCTTGATTCCGGCTTTTTTTGCCATGAGATAAAAATAGACGGCACCGTACATATTACCGTGGTCAGTAATGGCTACGGCAGGCATGTTAAACTCAGAAGCCTTTTGACAAAGGTCTTCTAAACGGATAGCGCCATCAAGAAGGCTGTATTCTGTATGACAGTGTAAATGTACAAAATCTGACATGGCTCGCAACTATTGTGGAAGGTTTTTGGGCACTGCTTTTAAATTGATGACAGCTCCGCATATGACGGAAGAATGGCAAAGCGATCAGCGACCTGTTTGTAAATTTCTACTGGGTTCTTGTCTGACAGTAATATTGTAAGCTGGCAGGTAAGAATTTTGTCAGCAGGTTAAGTTATAGCATCTGTTTTGCAGAACAACTGATACAATTGAATGTCGCCTGAAACTAACAGAATCAATACGTTGGGACAACAGAATTTCCTCTACGTACGTGTACTGGGCTGAAAAAAATGAACAATGTTTTTTGTGTGCACGTTTGGGATGTAACACGGTGGAAATTACTGTTGCCACTGACTAGCGAAGAGCAGGTGTAATACCGGAGGTTGTAGTGTTTGAAAAGTTTTTATCTTGGCTTCAGAGCGTAGTTGAATCCAAAACATTGGATGAAGCCGTCACTAATTTTATTTCGACACGATATGGGCAGTATGCTCTTATATTTATATTTTTCATGTTTATCATCATCTACTTGCGTACTCTTTTCGGACCAAAGGGATTTTTTAGAGAGAAGAAGTGGGATGAGTGGAATGAGGAAGCAGAGTCTACAGCAAAAGCAGAGAAAGCCGCAGCAGATGCTCAGGCAGCGTTGGACGCAAAAGAAAAAGAAAGTGCAACGGATAAGTAGGAATGCTCTCGGAACTTTCGCCGTATCTCGAATGGTTTGCGCAATATGTTGAGCGGTACACTCAGCAAAGCAGTAATGAGCAGCAATATATTGATTTAAAACGTGACCATACGTTGCGTGTTCTTGATAATGCAGCACAGATAGCAGCGACGCTTTCCTTGGACTCAGATCTGCGGAAAGCTGCATTGCTTGGTGCGCTTTTTCATGATGTAGGGCGCTTCGAGCAGTACAAGGTTTACAAAACATACAGTGATCGAAACTCTGTTAATCACGGGCTGCTTGGATGTCGCATATTGCGCCATGAAAATGTGCTTGCCGGTGAGTCAAGAGAGATGCAGCAAGCAGTGCGGGCAGTAGTTGCTTTGCATAATAAATTTTCATTACCTGCAATGCTGCCTAACCATATCCGCGTTGCTACAACCATTGTCCGTGACAGCGATAAATTGGATATTTTTCCTGTGCTTGTTTCGAATTTTACACATGACGGATCAAAAAGTGATGTTGTAACGCTTGGTCTTAAAGATGGTGCAGAATTATACACACCTCAAATTTTACATAACGTTCTGCATGGTGAACCTGTTCGATATGTAGACATGCAGTATGTGAATGACTTTAAGCTGCTGCTTTCAAGTTGGGTTTTCGGTCTGGAGTATCGCACAGCTATGCAGTTGATGCATGAGCGTGGTGTCATGGAGCAGTTGTTGGAGACGCTGCCTGCATTACCGGAGATGGCTGACGTGAAAAATGTTGTTCGTGAAGAAATACAGCGTGTGCTGAAAACCAATTCTGAAAAGAAGGGTAAATAGCATGTGCGCTATGAAGTCTTTTTTGTGGAAGAAGCTTATCACAAGCACTGTAACGCAGGCAGTAGCTTTGACGCAGAGCACTGGTGCAAAACGAGTATTGGTTCTCGGAGAGAATACTGATTCGTTGCAATCTGCCTTAGCGGAGTCTGTTAATCAGATTGAATCAATCGATATCAATACGCTGTATTCTATTTTTTCTTATTCACAAGAAAACCCTAAAGCCCCAGTCCCAACCTTATCAGTCGCAGACGGAACCTACGATCTTTGTATTGTCAGCTTTTCCTTACATCAATTCGAACCTGAAACAGCAGAGCGTATTGTTCGAGAATGTTTGCGTATTGCTCCTAAGGCATTGCTGATTGATTTTGCTCTTGCAGAACGCAATATAGAGCTCCCCTCCCAATATATTTGCTCCCTTGCAGAACAGTTTTTTCATGGTGGGCATTGGGATATTTATCAACACTATGTGCGAGTAGGGGCACTGCATGGCATTGCACATCGTGCTGAGGCTAGTGAACTTGCAAATGTGACAGTGTGGGGCGGTGGTGTACGGTTATTGCTCATTGGCTAGCAGTAAGTTAGCCTTTTCTACTAGGTGTGTTTATTAATCAGGGTCAAGGGGATGTGTCTCCTTGCGGGAGTGCAGGGGGCAGCGCCCGCCTGCCCGTCGGAGACCTTTCGCTGAGTGCCAAACACGTACGTGGGGATACTGTTTTTAAAAATCTCCAAAGACTTTTGTCTGCGATAACATTTTGTTTTTTCAAATAATCACGGCTTACGCGCCACTACCTTTCTCAATAAAAAGAACCGAACCTTTTTGCACACTTCCCAAAAAAATTATTCTAACTGGGGTTAAGGGGACGTGTCCCCTTGCGGGGGTGCAGGGGGCAGCGCCCGCCTGCCCGTCGGAGACCTTCTAATGGAGACGAGTACGCAGTCAGTGCCTTTTGCACCAAAAAAGGCATGGCTGTTAAACCATGCCCTTATCAACATTGTTTGCTGTTGCTATTGCTTCGTTAGCGGAGCGTTTGGTGTTACTATATTAAACCAGAATTTGAACGTATCCAGCATTCCTAACAGCTTTTCCAATTTCTGTTGATCGCCCTTCACAGTAGCTTTTTTATCCTTAACAGCTTGTTTGAGAGTCGTTTGTTTCAGGAATATCTGATTAAGCAGGGTGCGCGGTATTTCAAGCGTTAGATCGGCATTTTCAACTAAGCCTTTGTGGTTGGAGAGCGCTGCGTTGTGTAAGTCCAGAACGTAATTTTCAGAAGTGTCAGTGAGCTTCAAATTGATTGTCATATCGTTGCCGACTGCTTTTTCTGGATTGATACGAATTGCAATATAGTCCAACAGCATTGTGGTATCCATTGCTAATAGGATATCTGGTGATGCTGTTTGCGGTGCTGGCAATTCCTCAATACCGTTTCGCAACTCTTGAGCGCCAGTTAAATAGAAGTTTCTCCATGGACCGGACTCTGACTGATACCCAAGCTGCTCGAGAGCATCGGCAACAAGCATTCGTGCATCTTTGTTGGATGGATCTGCAAACACAACATGGTTGCCGACTTCTGCTACCCAGCGATATTCGCCTTTCTCATACGCCTTGCGTGCCTTGGTAAGAATCTCTTTTGCTCCGCCCATGTATTCAACATATTTTTGGGAAGCTTCTACTGGCGGGAGAACGTGAAGTGTAGACGGGTTGCCATCAAACCACCCTAGATAAAAAACGTATGTGGCTTTTACGTTATGGTAGAGCGTGCCATAGTACCCACGCATAGCCCAGTGCTTGGCTAGCTTCTCTGGAAAATGAACTTGCTCGGCAATTTGATCTGGCGTGTAGCCCATGTTGGCAAGGCGTAAGGTTTGGTCATTAATATACCGATAGCCGTCACGCCCTAATGTGAGGTTTTCTATAACCGCCTTGTTGCCCCATACTGGCCAGTGATGCATACCGTAAAGGACTTCTGCATTTTTGCCCCACATTTGAATTGTTTCATCAAGATAACGTGACCATGCCAGCGGGTTACGTACTTTAGCGCCGCGTAGCGTGTATGTATTGTGGAGCGTATGTGTGCAATTTTCTGCTGCGGAAATTGCTTTAAGTTGCTTAATGTACCAATGCATTTCTGCCGGAGCTTCTGAACCCGGTGCCATGAGGAATTCAAAGTCCAAACCATCAATATGCATTTTTTGACCTGTTTTGCGTATAAGGTCTGTTGGAAGAATAAGGGTAACAGTTCCTGTTGATGTTGTTGTGCCGAGTCCTGCCCCCACTTGTCCCTGTGGTGATGGAGGAAGGAGGTTGCCATACATGTAGGTTGCTCGGCGGCTCATGGCGTTTCCTGCATAGACGTTTTCGGATACGGCTGCTTCGGTAAAGCCTTCTGGAGCAACTATTTTTATCTTCCCGTCCTTCACCTCTTTTTCATCAATGATCCCGCGCACTCCGCCAAAATGGTCGACATGACTATGCGAATAGAAAACAGCGACAATAGGTTTTTTAGGGCGATGTGCGTAGTAAAGATCGAGCGCAGCTTTGGCCGTTTCAGCGGAAATAAGTGGGTCGATGACAATAATGCCTGTATCGCCTTCGACAATGGTCATGTTAGAAAGGTCTGCATTACGAATTTGATAGAGCCTGTCTGTGACTTTGAATAGTCCACCTTGCATTACCAGATGCATCTGTCGCCAGAGACTAGGATTAACGGTGTCGGGTGATTTTTTTTGCTTTAGGATGAATTGGAATGCTTGCATATCCCACACGGCACGCCCTTTAGCGTTTTTGATGATGCCGTTGTCGGGAAGGGGAGCAATAAGCCCTTTCGCAGCGTCCTTAAAGTCTTGTTCATCGGCAAAAGGAAGAATTTTTAACCAACTGGAGTTTTGTTCGATTGTTGCCTTGGTGGCAGGGTTTGGTGAAACTGCTGCAAAGGAAGGAAGCGCGAATGCAGCAAGCATTAACCAGAGGAAAAGAGTGAGTCTGATTCCATTCATGTTGTTCTCCTGATAAACGTCACGGGGGATATGCTATGGTACCCCGTTCAGCGTATCAGTCTGTGATAAAACAACATATAGTGTGGAATGGTCTAACGCTGGTTATGAGAAGTTGTTTGAGATTAAGGCGTTATCTGTAAAAATAGATCCCAGCAATCTGTTGCGATAAAGTCAGGACGTATTGCCTCAAATTCCTCGCGTGTTGCCTCGCCGCTGCATACTCCGGCAGTAAGCGTCCCTGCTGCTTTTCCTGTATGGACATCCATTAGATGGTCACCGGTCATAAGCGCTTCAGTTGGGCTGCATCCGGCTAGAGCAAGCGCTCTGTGCAGGTGATCGGGATCAGGTTTAACAACGGGAACATCATCGCGGGTGAGAATTACCGGACAGTATTTATCGACATCGGGAAAAACAATACGAACAGCTTCTGTGCAGTTTCGGGTGATAATACACGGTGTGATATCGCGCTTAAGTAATTCGGAAAGAAGCTGGCGCACCCATGAAAACACATCACTGCGCGCTGCTGCCTCAAGTTCTACATCTCTTGCAGCGTTTATGGCTGCTGTGTCGATGGAATCTATGAGAAAAAACTGGTCAGTTGGAACTTGTCCCTTGGTCATATCCAGCCATTCGAGCAGAGGAGAGTCATTCATATCTGGAAGCGCAGGGTATACTTCTCTAACGGCTTCATATGCTTTTCGTTTCATTTCATTGAAATCAATGGTGGGAATTGCAAGTGTCCCGTCAAAATCAAAAACAACGGCTTTTAGTGAATGTATCATTAGTATCCCTAGGCTGTTTATGAGCACGGATTTGGATTAGCGGAATGGACTACTCTGAATTTTTTAACGGGCACATGCTGTAAGGTCAACCTGTCAGCAACGATGTGGTAATATTCCATAAACAGGGAAGTGGCTGACAAAAAGAGAATTACTCTGTAGGGTTGGAGTACCTATACTATGCATGCACGAGAAGCCATAGTGGTGGAATACTAAAAGACGCGGTAGGACGGGGCGTATATTCTATACAAAGGGTGTGCATTAGGCATAAAAAAAGACCCTTAAAAAAGGGTCGTAATTTTATGGTAGCGAGGGAGGGAATTGAACCCCCGACACTGCGGATATGAGCCGCATGCTCTAACCAACTGAGCTACCTCGCCATCAAAGACTTATTCTGGCTGCGTTGTGAACAACGTAACCGCTAAGTGCGAAATGTCTTTTGAATAAAACAGCGGAGAAAGTCAAGCAAAAAAAAAGAAAAATGTGAAAAGTCTGCTTTGGTTATGCGTTGATACAACGGGCATAACAACAGTTTCCTTCGATTTTTCAAACATCATGCAGAGGGATTTTATGGAATTTTTTATTGATACCGCAAGTATAGACGACATTAAAACTGCATCAGAGCAGGGTTTGATTGATGGTGTTACAACCAACCCGACTTTGCTTTCTCGCGAAGGCGGCGACTGGCGAGTTCGTGCAAAAGAAATTTTAGAGGTCGTTGACGGGCCTGTAAGTTTGGAAGTTGTAGCAGAAGATGCAGCGGGAATGATTGCTCAGGCGCATGATTTAAAAAAGATGGGCGATAATGTTGTTGTTAAGATTCCTATGACTTCAGAAGGATTAAAAGCTGTCAAAGCGCTTTCCGCAGAAGGCATTCACACCAACGTGACACTTGTTTTTTCTCCATTGCAGGCTCTGCTTGCCGCAAAAGCAGGCGGCACTTACGTAAGTCCATTCATTGGACGCCTTGATGCTATTGGCGACAGTGGTATGAATCTTGTGGAAGAAATTCGTACTATTTTTGATAATTACGGGTACACAACTAAAATTCTTGTTGCAAGCGTGCGGCATCCTATGCATGTGCTGGACGCAGCCTTAGTTGGAGCCGATGTGGCAACAGTTCCGTTTGCTGTGTTGCAGCAGTTTGTGCAGCATCCTCTTACAGATAAAGGGCTGGAAAGCTTTTTGGCAGATTGGCACAAATTGACTGGTGGTAAGTGGTAAAAATCTTTCTATAGAAGAAAAAAGGGAGGCTGTGAGCCTCCCTTTTTTATGTGCGTAGGAACGTGTTCAAATTTATGCAAAAATTATTCGTGGTTGTGCGTTGCATCGCCACCTTGGTGAGTATGGATATGTGTGTGCGGGATGCATTCTGTCGGCTTTGTCATTCCGTTTTCGACCTTGAGAAATGACGTGCATGTTTTGTCGAGAAATCCCCAGTCGTGCGAAATTATGCAGAGGGCAATATCAAGACTGGCAAGAATGCTGATAAGCCGTTCCCGTGTGGCAGGATCGAGGTCGTTTGTCGGTTCGTCAAGAAGCAGGGCTTTGGGGCGCATTGCTAAAATTGAAGCAAGAGCGACCATTTTTTTTTCACCGCCAGATAACTTATGCGTTATGCGGTGTTCAAAGCCTTTAAGACCTACGAGGTCAAGCATTTCTGTTGCTGTTGAGAGAGCTTCATTTGCTGTTTTGCCAAGGTTTAAAGGACCAAAGGCAATATCGTCTATGACTGTAGGAGAAAAAAGCTGGTCGTCGGAGCGCTGGAACAGATAGCCAATTTCAGCGCGCAATGTACGAAATTCTTTTTCATCTTTTAATTGAGAGCCTGCATAGGTTACGCAGCCCTTGTGCGGCTTTAAAATCCCCATGGCAGTAAGAAACAGTGTTGTTTTGCCGCTGCCGTTGTCTCCCAGTACACCAAGGCGGGAACTAGGATATAGCTCCAGATTTGCGCCTGAGAGCGCAGGAGCAGCAGCGCCAGCATAGGTATAGTGGATATCGGTAAGCGAAAGTAGCGGATTGGTCATTAGAGTAACTCCATAAGCTGAAAATAATCGGCAGCAAGTAAAGCTACCCCTGTTAACCCAATGACTGACGCAACAATTGTATCGGCTTTGCGGGCGGGCAGTCTGTGCAGAGAGTGGAAGGTTCCTGTAAAACCACGAAGTTTCATTGCGTTAGAAACTCTTTCGGCTCTGTCGTGACTTTTAATTAGCACCATAGCAATGAGGTTTGCATAGGTTTTGTAGGTGTGACTGTTGGTTTTGGGTACAAACCCGCGTAGCGTTGCGGCGGTGGACAGGCGTTTGTATTCTTCAAGAATTACATGAAGATAGCGCCATGTAAAAAGGAACAATAAGCTGAGCTTCTGCGGAACTCGAAGTTTGGCTAGCCCTGCTCCGATATCTGTAACTTCCGATGTTGCAAGCAGGGCAATGAAAGCTGTGATAATCGCGTTCGATTTGAGTGTAATCAGCAAGGTAATGTCAATACCCTCGCGAGTGACGGTGAATCCACCCCATGAAAAAAGAGGAGTGCCTGCTGTTGAAACTGGCAATGTCAGCCAGAGAAAGCCTATAAAGATATTGACGAACACAAGGCGTCTTAAAAGTATTCGTGCTGGAAGTTGAGCGATGAAGAGCAGTGTGCTCCCGGCAATCAGTGCAACAGCGGCAGCAGGAATGGTTGTCAGCATAGCAGTGCAGACAGAGAATATGGTGGCAGCAGCAATTTTAGCTGCGGCATCCATAGTATGAAATGGACTTGTGCCTTCGGCGAATGATTCAAGTGCCATAAGCTACTCTGTTGTGGTGCTAGGTGTTGCTTGGGGCGTAGTTGTCTGTGCTGGTGAAGCAATAGTGAACGGGAAGACCTGCGGGCTAACCTTGGCAAGAAATGTCACAATAACTGCGGAGATAAGTCCCTCAATAATCATGACAGGTACACTGGAAGCCAATAAAATTTTTGCTGAATTGAGGAAGTTATCGCCCCCAAGAGCCAGTGTGCCAGATGTGAGCAAGGCTGAAAGTGCAACAGCTGTCATACCGCACAGAAATGCTGCCATGCGTAGGGAAAATGTCCCCTTAGTAAACATTGGTCGGAAAATATAAAAACAGATGACTGGCGGAAGCGCCATATTGAGCGTGTTGACACCTAGGCTTGTGATGCCGCCAAATTGGAACAGGATGGCTTGCAACGTAAGGGCAATGAGAATGGCAGGGAATGCTACCCAGCCGAGAAGTAATCCAAGCAATCCATTAAGAATTAGATGACCGGAAACAGGTCCTATAGGGATATGGATAAGAGAAGCAACAAAGAAAGAAGCTGAGAGTATTGCTGTCGTCATAAGGTTTTCAGAATCGAGCTTTTTCAAGCCGATAAAAACTCCTCCTGCTGATAATGCAGCGCAGGAAGCAAGAATGACGGGCGGAAGGACACCTTCGGCAATATGCATAGTTCTTTCCAGTGAAATATGGTTATTGGATGCCTATCAATATCATTGACTGAAGGTTATCGTCAACGTGTTACGAATTTAAAAAAATAGCACGCCTTGTCGTTTGAGTGACAGACAGCCCTTTCCCCCATGATGGGAGAAAGGGCTATCCTGTTTTACAGTTAGTTAAAAGAAGATGAAGGTAACCATAAGGAATATAGGGATAAGGATGCCGAATGACCATGCCATATAGCCGAAGAAACTAGGCATTTTTACACCCTGATCTTCTGCAATAGCACGCACCATAAAGTTCGGTGCGTTACCAATATAGGTGTTAGCACCCATAAATACAGCACCTGCGGAAACTGCCAGCAAGGTGCTTGCCATATCCCCCATAAGGTGAGCAGCGTCTCCACCCGCAGTGTTGAAGAACACAAGGTAGGTAGGAGCGTTGTCGAGGAATGAAGACAGGATACCTGTCAGCCAGAAGTACATAACGTTAACAGGCTCGCCGTTTGTGTCTGTTACCATGTTAATAACAGAAGCAAGAGCACCGTCTTTGCCTGCTTTAAGGATAGCAATTGCTGGAATCATGGAAAGGAAGATGCCGATAAACAGCTTGCCTACTTCCTGAATCGGGAACCAGTTAAAGTCATTAAGACGACGACATTCGTTGTCGGTCAATTTTAAGGACAGTCCTGTGATAATGAGCAGGAGAACATCACGGACGACATTCTGCAATTCCACATGAACATGGTACACGTTGAATTCAACGTGTGGATTCCACATGCCGGAAAGCAGTACAGCACCGATTACACCGATAAGCAGAATAAGGTTTACTTTGCCGTCGAGACCGAGTTTTTCGCCACCGCAAGCGTCGGCACCCTCTGGGGATGGACGTCCTTCTTTTCCGAAAAGGTAGGTGTCGAGAATAAAGTATATGCCGGTCAGAACTGTTGCAGTAAACAGCATTGGAAGCAGCATGTGTTTAGTTGTCCAGAAGAAGTCTACGCCTTGCAGGAAGCCGAGAAAGAGTGGCGGGTCACCAAGTGGAGTAAGGGAGCCACCAATGTTTGCTACAAGGAAGATAAAAAAGACAACTGAATGAATTTTGTATTTACGGTGTGCGTTAGCACGCAACAGTGGGCGGATAAGCAACATTGCTGCGCCTGTTGTTCCCATCCAGCTGGCAAGTGCTGTACCGATAACTAAGATGAGTGTGTTGATGACAGGAGTGCCCACCAAAGAACCGGTAAGCCGTACGCCGCCTGCAACAGTAAAAAGTGTCAGCAAAAGGATGATGAACGGGAAATACTCTAATAGAAGCGCGTGTAGTGTTTCGTAGAGCGCAAGTGAAAAACCAAACTTAACTGTGAATGGTACAAGAAAGCATAAAGCCCAGAATAAAGAAATTTTTCCGAAGTGGTGATGCCAGAAGTGCGGAGCAACTAAAGGCAAAATAGCAATGGAAAGTAACATACAGGCAAATGGCAGCACCCATATGCTAGAAAGAGCAGCACCATCAAGGTGCGGTGCTCCAGCAGCAGAAGAAGCAACTGCAACGCACGGCAGCAAAAGCGTTGCAAGTAACGTCAGTAGTTTTGTAAACAACATAGAAGGTTTACCCATCAACATAAACTCAAACTCCTTTTCTCAATCCCAGCGTTATTTAAAAAAATAGACTTAGATTCCGCGCATACTATGCTTTTCGAGAAGGAGTCAACGTATTCTGGAAGTTGGTGGTTACTCCGGTTAGAAAATGTGTTTTTTCGAAACTGAAGTAATGTGGTGGGAAAAGAGCTTTTTTTGCTGAAACAGAACGTCGAGTTATATTCAAATTAAATTTTATTCATGTTGAGTATTCAATCCGTGTTTTTTTAACAAACTTTTGATTTGTGCGTACAAACAATATTTTGTGCACAACTCGGGAGTGATAGTCAGTGTAAATGCTGTCAGCTAACGTTGAGTTCAAGCCAAAAAAAAACGCCCCTGCCAAACGACAGGGGCGTAGCAATCATTCAAACCTGAACTTAACCGATGAATACAAAGGTGATAAGAACGAAGGTAGGAATAAGGATACCGAAGGACCATGCCATGTAGCCGAAGAAGCTAGGCATTTTTACGCCCTGATCTTCTGCGATGGAACGAACCATGAAGTTAGGTGCGTTACCGATGTAGGTGTTAGCACCCATGAATACAGCACCAGCGGAGATAGCAAGCAGAGTGCTTGCCATGTCACCCATAAGATGAACAGCGTCACCACCAGCAGTGTTAAAGAACACAAGGTAGGTAGGAGCGTTATCAAGGAATGAGGAAAGAAGACCGGTGAGCCAGAAGTACATGGTGTTCACAGGTTCGCCGTTGCTTGTAACCATGTTGATTACAGAAGCAAGAGCACCGTGCTCGCCAGCTTTCAGGATAGCGATAGCTGGGATCATGGACATAAAGATACCGATGAACAGCTTGCCAACTTCAAGGATCGGGAACCAGTTGAAGTCGTTAAGACGACGGCATTCGTTGTCGGTAAGTTTAAGAGAAAGACCAGTGATGATAAGCAGAAGAACGTCACGAACAAGGTTCTGAAGTTCAACATGTACGTGATAGATGTTGAAGCTTACGTGCGGGTTCCACATACCGGACATAAGTACAGCACCGATAACACCGAGGAGCAACAAGAGGTTAACTTTACCATCAAGAGCAAGCTTCGCGTCTGAACCGCAGTCGTAGATCTGACGACCATTTTCAAAACGGCAGCTACGGGTAACAGCTTTTTCGTCATTATCGCAGCAATCGGACGGAGGTACTGGTTTGCCTTCTTTAGCAAAGAGCATTGTGTCGATACCGAAGTAGAGAGCAAGCAAAATTGCAGCAGCAAACAACATGAGAGGCAGCATGTGAGTGGTGGTCCAGAAGAAGGAAACACCTTTCAGGAAACCGAGGAAGAGTGGTGGGTCACCAAGTGGAGTAAGGGAACCACCGATGTTTGCTACAAGGAAAATGAAGAATACAACGGTGTGTACTTTAAATTTACGGTGTGCATTCGCGCGAAGAAGCGGACGAATGAGGAGCATTGCTGCGCCTGTAGTACCCATCCAGCTTGCGAGCATAGTACCGATAAGCAGGATGACAGTGTTTACAATTGGAGTACCGACAAGGTTACCTTTAAGGCGAACGCCACCTGCTACTGTAAACAGAGCAAGAAGAAGAACGATGAACGGAATGTACTCGAGAAGCAGTGCATGAAGTGCTTCGTACAGCGCAAGGGAGAAACCATATGCCATTGTAAACGGCACGAGGAAACAGAGTGCCCAGAAAACAGACACTTTACCAAAGTTGTTGTGCCAGAAATGTGGCGCAGCAATTGGACCAATTGCAATTGAAAGCAGCATACAAGCGAATGGAATTACCCAAATCGCAGAAAGCGTTGACCCATCGAGATGCGGCGCACCGTGAGATGCGGACGCAAATGCCATAGCAGGGAGCAACACACCTGCTAAAGCCAAGCTAAGGCTTGAAAAAAATTTAGATTTCAAAAAATTAAACACAGCGTAAGACTCCTTCATACAAGTTGCGTATCAAAAGATACAAAGCGGATATACCTATGGAATGCTCAATAAAACACGAACTATTGACATTTCATATTGCGTGTGGGTGCAATAAAATTCGGTATATTCACGGACTTCTTGGGTTAAGTAGAAGATAAGTGGCTCTTTTACTCGTACACAATGCACATTTCAATAGATTCACCGGAAAAAAATATGATTTGCAGCAAGTTAGTTGTTTTAGCTTTGAAAATCGTTTGGTTAGATAATCAAATTTTTTTGCCGATAATCAAATATATAACCGGTTTCACTATGTCCGTTCACTGCGTGACAAGAGTTGTAAAAGCCTGTACACCCAACTCGCGTAACTTTTCAAGAAAGAAATTGGTTTGATATCAAAATGGGTATCAGCATGCAGTGCTGTTGCAGCATAATATCTAAAGCGGTGTAGCTAATTTTGTACGTAATTTGTATGATTACGGCGCATTGTGTCAAAAAAAGTATGTTCTGTGGCAGCATGCCGATATTACAATAACAACACGCCTGTTGCAGGGGCAGCTCCCGGCATACGTACAGGTCATAATGGTATGCAGATGACAAAAGAAAGAACACCTGAAAGAACCGCTAAGCTCGAACGAGTATTAAAGCTTCGTCAAAAAGATTTGACTCTGGTTATGGCTAATGTGCATGACCCGCATAACGTATCCGCTATTTTGCGTAGCTGTGATGCCTTTGGTGTGCCGAAAGTACATCTTTATTATACTGATACTCCGTTTCCAAAACTTGGAAACAAATCTTCTGCATCTGCACGGAAATGGGTAGATACTGAGCGTCACGATAATACTGATGAGCTTATGAAGTCCCTTCGTGCACAAGGTATGAAAGTCCTTGCTACAAGTTGCTCTCCTAATGCTAAACCGCTTCGTGAGTACGATCTTTCAGAGCCAACCGCTGTCATTATGGGAAATGAACACCGTGGGACGGATCCGGAGCTTGTAGAAGTTGCGGACGGTGAGGTGTACATTCCAATGTTCGGTATGATTCAGAGCTTTAACGTGTCTGTTGCAGCTGCGGTGATTCTTTCTGAAGCATCACGTCAACGTCAGATTGCAGGTAAATACGATCAGCCAACCTATTCTGAAGAAGAGTATAAAGAAGTTCTTGAAGATTGGTTGGAACGCTAGTCTGATACCACATACTGTTTTTCATCGGACACGGGGAACATAGTTTTTTCCATCCTACAGGATGACAGATTATTAGCATCCACAGAATTTTTGCACGCTTACACTGCATAATTTAGATGCAATAAGGCTGCGGGGTTGTGAAATGAATGAGGGCTATCCTAGCAATAGGATAGCCCTTTTTTTGTACATTGTAGTGGAGCACAAGCCGTATAGTTGTCAGAAGAAACGTGCTGGCATCGCAGATAAAAGTCTTTGGAGAGTCCAGAGAAGCTTTCTACAGAAAGGAGCTCTGGTCGTCGAAGACAAAAAACTCAATAGCAAATTACTCGTATTGGATATCTCTGCTACAACAGCCCCAAATCTGTAAGCCAGCCTTCATAGAGAGCCTGAAGCTGAACTTCTTTTGCTTTTCGTGCCCAGTTTGCAAGTCCGGCAGCTTTTTTTGTTAGTGTTCCAATGTCTTCAAGCTGGTTGTCAATGTGCTCAAGTTTGTCATTTGCCATTTGGAGTAGACTGTCATTGTTCGCAGCTTCTGCAACAGCTGCCAGTTTGCGGTAGAGCGGCAGCATTGGGAAGAAAAATGTCTGTAGCAGTCTAATGCCACAGGCTTCTTCAAATCTTCCTGTCGATTCGAGGTATGCAGCAAGTTGAACATAGCCTGTCTGCCAAAGCGGTTCTTCAATAATGAGCGCAAGGCATGTTGAAGGGTCAGGCGACTCCATCATTTGCTCGTTTAACTCCTGCTCCCGTTCTGGGGTGAGCGTCATATAGCTTTCGAGCCAAGGAGAAACGGTGAACTGGTAGCCTTCATCTTGAGCAAACCGATGCTTGTCAGGTCCGAAGCATCCCTTGCAGCGGTCATTGAGTCGCATGGTATCAATGCTGAGATCATCCTCGATGACTGATGTTGTGTTGTCCGGTTCAAGCAGCGTTGCCTGAGGAACGATATCGATATTCTGGTCGTTGTTACGGATTGCGCAACATAGTTCGAGAACTTCCATTCCGGTTTTATATTTTGTGTCGAACTGCCCAGCGTCCTCAAATGTGCTACTACGCATACACATGCCGTTTACAGGCACAGCCTGAAACGAGCGCGGCTTTGTGACAGCAGGATGTGTTGCCGGGAAAGACGCAAAAAGTGGCTGCGCCCGTAAAGAAGGTGTAAATGTGGTTCCGCAGCTTTGAACACGCCCTGATTGTGGACAGATAAGCAGTGGTGCTGCAATGCCGGTGGCAGGGTTGCTCGAAAGATATGTCAGCAGCGACGTAATTGCATCTGTCGTGATCTGTGTTCCTGCTTCGAGGAAAAAGAGGTAATCACCCTTTGCTGCGGTTGCCGCATTGTTGAAAGCACGTGCCCTATCTGCTGGAGCGGTGATTTCGAGAACAGCAGGGCGCACAGGTAATAAGGGTGCGGCTTCGTTAATGAGTGTAGATACTGCTGGCACTATCTCGCTGCTTGCAGCAATGAGCACTTCGTACTCAATGTCGCTTGGTAGAGCAGTAAAAGAAGCAATAGATAATGCCGCAGCCTCAGTAGAGCTGGTGCATGAAACAAGAATGGAAAGTGTTGTTGTCATAGGATGTATCTTGCGGTTAGTGAATTCGATAAAATCGGGCGTTGCCATATATAATGATACGTATAAACAAGTAAACACAAACTGAGGGTCACGAAGAGATTACCTCTGTAACGGCTGAAGCGTATACCCGATTGCTGAAATATTGTGTTAGTAAACGTATCTCGCAAAACAGGCAACCGTTCTTGAGACAGGACATGCCAACAAGAGGAGTTATGCGAAGCAGGACAAGGGGCTGATACAGTTTTGTGGGAACTTGATACACGTTGAGACGTTAAAAGTGTCTCAGGAAGGGAGGGTTTGCATCTTAGAACGGAGTCATATATACCCTGTTCATCTTAAAAACTGATACTGACTTTTTAACGAAAAGTTACGGAAAATCAATGAGTAAGATCGACCTCGCAATACAAACACGACATTGGCGGAAGCCAATGCAGGTTTGGTGCGGGGTAAGTGAAAGGGTGCAGGGCATACGTCCTGTTTCGGATCTGGTACAGTTATGCGGATGGAACGTGTAATTTTGCCGGATTTTTTATTTGTAGCTGCACGAAGCGTGCAGGAGAATCATGAGTATTTTTAATCGCAAGTCAGAGGTGCTTATTACATGTCCCCGTGGGGCAGCACCTATCTTGGCTGAAGAAATCAAGCAACTCAATTTCCCGGTTAAACACGAGCTTACTGCTGCGGTGGAAACCTTCACAACAATAGCTGGCTGCATGCGGTTGAATTTGCATTTGCGTACAGCGCAGCGTGTTCAATTTCAACTGGCATCATTCAAAGCCTACACAGCCGACGATGTATACAAGTACATTCGTGAATACATCGACTGGGACGAAATTATTACCCCAGACGGCTACCTCTCTATCTCATCTTTTGTTCAAAACGATTCCATTCGTGATACTCGGTATGCCAACGTTCGAGTAAAAGACGCTATTTGTGACTTTATGCGCGATAAGCATGGTCGCAGACCGGATTCTGGTCCTGAGCAAACAGGTACTGTACTGTTTCTGCATTGGGTTCAGAACCGTTGTAAGCTCTATCTCGATACTTCCGGCGAACCGCTAAACCGTCGCGGATACCGTAAGCTTCCTTGGGCTGCGCCAATGTCTGAACCGCTTGGTGCGGCAGCGTTGCTGGCGAGTGGCTGGGATAGAAAAAGCAATGTTGTGAACCCAATGTGCGGTAGTGGTACTCTTGCTATCGAAGCTGCACTTCTGGGGCTGAACAGTGCACCGGGACTTATGCGCGATAACTACGGTTTTATGCATCTGCCTGATTTCGATCAGGGACGTTGGGATAGCCTTCTTGATGAAGCTGAAGCAAATGAGCTTGGCGGTCTTGATTTTAGAATCATAGCAACCGATCAGAGTAAAGAAGCTGTTGAAGCTGCCAAAAAGAACGCAATTGCAGCGGGGGTTGATCGCTACATTGAATTTGATGTGTGCGACTTCCGTAAGACTGAAATTCCAGACGGTGGTGGCATTGTAATCATGAACCCTGAGTACGGTGAACGTCTAGGCGACGTACGCTTCCTTGGCGATGTGTACAAAGGCATCGGTGACTTCTTTAAACAGAAGTGTCAGGGCTACGACGGGTTTATTTTTACAGGTAACATGGACTTGGCAAAACAGGTCGGCTTGCGAACATTTAAGCGCCTTACATTCTTTAGTGCTAAAATTGAATGTAAGCTGTTTGGATACAAGCTGTACTCTGGTTCTAAAAAAGCAAGTAAGCAGAACTAACGTAGCAGAACTTTCATTTTTAGACGATAACAGCTATTGATGTTACCGTAATACTTCCACTTTTAATACATATTGGACGAATACAGTGTCTGACTCCAAACGCTATTCAAAGGTTACTCCTGTATCTTGGGAGTTGTTGCAAAGAGATGCCAAGCAACTTGCTTGGGATTTACTTAATAAAGGTACCTGGAAAGGCATTTACGCCGTTACACGCGGTGGACTTGTTCCTGCTGCCATTCTCGCAAGAGAAATGGAAATTTACCAAATTGAAACCATCTGCCTGAACAGCTACAGCTGGAAGAATCAGGGCGAGATGAATATTTTGAAAGAAGCACACGGAGACGGCGAAGGCTGGTTGATAATTGATGATCTGGTGGATACCGGAGGAACAGCGCGTGTTGTACGAGAAATGTTGCCAAAGGCACATTTTGCAACGCTCTACGCTAAACCGGAAGGTAAGCCGCTGGTGGATACATTTATTCGTGAATACACTCAGGATACATGGATTTTATTCCCTTGGGATTCTGAAGTGCAGTTTACGGAGCCGCTGGCAAAGCGGGTTAGTGACAGCTAGTTAGTATATATGGGGAGTTGCAGGGAACTTCTGCGACTCCCGTTTATTTAGGCACTTATGTTTCATGGGAGGAAACAATGCGTAAAGTAGTGGGTATTGCAATTCTTGCAGCTATGGTTGCTGTAGCCGGTTTTGGCGCAACTGTAGCACAGGCTAAAGATTTGAAAGTCGGTTTTATTTATGTATCACCTGTTGGTGATGCTGGTTACTCCTACGCCCATGATATGGGGCGTCAGGCTGTTGAAAAAATGGAAGGCGTAGAAACTTCCTATGTTGAGTCTGTACCGGAAGGCGCAGACGCAACCCGTGTTATCAACAATATGGCGCGCAAAGGTTTTGATATAATCTTCGGCACCAGCTTTGGTTACATGGACCCAATGCTCAAAGTAGCAAAGAAATTTCCTAAAACAACCTTTATGCACTGCTCAGGGTATAAAACAGCACCGAATATGTCCGCATACTTCGGACGCATTTACCAGTCCCGTTACCTTGCAGGTCTCGTAGCTGGTTCTATGACCAAATCTAACATCATCGGTTATGCTGCTGCATTCCCGATTCCAGAAGTTAAGCGTGGCATTAACGCATTTACTCTTGGTGTACGTGCTGTAAATCCTAAAGCAAAAGTTCATGTTGTATGGACAAAAACTTGGTATGACCCTGCAACTGAAAAAGAAGCTGCAAAATCTCTTATCGATATCGGTTCTGATGTAATTGCACAGCATCAGGATTCTCCTGGTCCTCAGGAAGCAGCTGAAGAAGCAGGCATTTACTCTATCGGCTACAACTCTGATATGTCAGAATTTGCTCCTAAAGCACACCTTACTTCCGCAGTTTGGAACTGGGCAGCATTTTACCCGATGGTTGTTGAAAAAGTAAGAAAAGGCGAATGGAAAGCTGACCACTACTGGTGGGGACTTTCTGAAGGTGTAGTTGACCTTGCTCCTTACGGCGACATGGTACCGAAAGATGTGCGTACTATGGTTGATGCTCGTAAAGAAGAAATCAAAAATGGTACATTCAAGGTGTTCACAGGCCCTATCAAAGACCAGTCCGGTGCTGTTCGCATCAAAAAAGGCGAAGTTGCTTCTGATGACGTGCTTGCCGGTATGGATTGGTTTGTTGAAGGTGTAGAGGGCTCTAACCAGTAGCCGTTGGGCTAATCTGGAGTATCTTAGCTTATGCTAGGTTTTACGATTCAAAAACGTCAGGAGCCTCTTAAGTGGGGCTCCTTTTTTATCTTTCTGGTTGCGTTGGTCTTCTCCCTTGGCGTGAGCGGCTTACTTTTAGCTGTACAGGGAAAACCACCGTTCGAAGCAATGTACCTGTTATGGGACGGAGCTTTTGCACATGACTGGGCACTTGAGGATACCATTCTCAAAGCCATACCTATTTTTCTTTGCTCACTGGGCGTTGCTGTCTGCTTCCGTATGCAGATTTGGAACATCGGAGCAGAAGGGCAATATGCTCTTGGCGCAATGGGGGCTACATGGGTTGTGCTGAGTATGCCGGATGCACCTGTATGGGCGTTGATGCCGCTTATGTTTCTCGCTGCCGCCGCCTTTGGAGCACTTTGGGCTATCATTCCAGCATTGTTGCGCGAAAAGATGGGGCTGAATGAAATTATTTCTACGTTGATGCTCAACTATATCGGCATCTTGCTTTTACAGTATCTAGTGTACGGTGCGTGGAAAGACCCTGCAAGCTTCGGTTTCCCTATGACGATCATGTTTCCTGATACAGCGATTATCGGTGAGTTATTTGGTCGTATCCATTGGGGGATTCTTGTCTGTGCCGGAGCCGGTATTGCTCTGACAGTATTCTTAAAGCACACACGGCTTGGCTTTGAGATTATGGTCAGTGGTGAGAACCCGCGTGCTGCTCGCTATGCACGTATGCCATATAGTGCGCTTGTTGTGTTGGTTATGGGTATTTGCGGTGCGTTGGCTGGCTGGGCAGGACTTATTGAGACATCTGCAACGCTTAACCGTCTGCAACCGACTGTTGTCGTAGGCTACGGCTTTACCGCAATTGTTGTTGCGTGGCTTGCGCGATTGCGTATTACTTCAATTGCCGGTTACTCTATTTTGCTTGCAGGCTTACGAGTCGGTGTAGAAAACTTACAGTTGGAATTGCAGGTTCCGGCTTCGTTTACCGGCATCATGCAAGGACTTATTCTGTTGAGCGTGTTGGCTGGACAGTTCTTTAACTGGTACTCATTCCAGAGAAGCAAGCGAGGATAATCGTGGGCTTAGAACTTATTATTCCTATTCTGGCTGCGACTATTCAGTCCGGTACTCCGATTTTGTATGCAACACTTGGCGAGATGCTCACGGAGCGTTCCGGTGTATTGAACCTTGGTGTTGAAGGGATGATGATTTTCGGCGCTTTTTTTGCGTTTGTAATTTCATATTATACCGGAAATCCTTGGCTTGCATTTGCCTGTGCGGGTATTCTTGCTGGAATTTTGGGGCTTGCGCATGCTGTGGTCTGCCTTGTTTTTCAAGGGAATCAGGTTGTATCCGGACTCGCATTGACCATTCTTGGTGTCGGACTTGCTGACTTTCTCGGCACACCATACGTAGGCATGTCTGCTGCGGGATTTTCTCCGTTTTCGCTTCCCTTGCTGTCCTCCATTCCAGTGATTGGTGATATCTTTTTTAAGCACGATGCACTTGTGTATGTGTCTTTCTTTCTACCGTTTTTGTTCTGGTTCTTTATGAACAGAACACGCTGGGGGCTTGCCCTTGGTGCTGCTGGCGAAAATCCGGCTGCATGTTTTGCGGCAGGACTTAATCCCGTGAAGTTGCGGTGGGCTGGTATTTTCTTCGGTGGTGTATTGTGTGGACTTGGTGGCGCGTACCTTTCTCTCGCCTACACCCATCTCTGGACAAATAATATGACAGCGGGGCGTGGGTGGATTGCGGTAGCCTTGGTTATTTTCGCTTTCTGGCGTCCGGGACGCGCAATGTTCGGTGCGTACCTTTTTGGTGGTATTATGGCTTTTCAGCTTCGGTTACAGGCGGTTGGTGCAACATTGCCGTCATCGTTGCTGCTTATGCTTCCGTACGCTCTGACAATTGTTGTTCTTCTTTTTTCATCAGCGCGAGGCAAGGGGCGTCAGGCTCCTGCGGCTCTTGGCGTGAATATTGAGCCGGGGGAATAAGTCGTGGCAGAATATGTAAACAAGCGAACCAACCGTGGAGCGTTTGCCGGTCAATCTCCATTTGTACGCCTGCAAGGTATCAGCAAGCATTTTGGAAAGGTACGAGCAAACCACGAGATAACACTGGATATTCGTCCCGGTATGATTAAAGCCCTTCTCGGAGAAAACGGAGCGGGGAAATCTACCTTGATGTCTATCCTTTCAGGACGATTTCAGCAAACTTCCGGTGATATTCTTGTCGATGGGGCTTTGACACTTTTTTCTTCGCCGAAAGATGCAATCAAGGCGGGCATCGGCATGGTGTACCAGCATTTCATGCTTGTCGAATCCATGACCGTTGCACAAAATGTTTTACTAGGTCAGGAAAAAGCGTTTCTCATCAGCCCGAAAGAACAGGAAAGAGAAGTTGCAGAGCTGGCTGAACAGTACGGATTGCCAATTGATCCTTCTGCAACAGTTTCTACGCTTTCCATGGGGGAAAAGCAGCGCGTAGAAATCCTTAAGCTGTTGTATCGTGACAGCCGTGTACTTATTCTTGATGAACCAACAGCTGTATTGACGCCAACAGAAACAGAGCAACTGTTTGAAGCTATGTGGCGCATGGCAGACCAAGGTAAGTCACTCGTTTTTATTTCTCATAAGCTGAAAGAAGTTATGGCGGTTGCAGATGAGATTGCTATTCTTCGCAAAGGTGAAGTGGTAGACGAGTTTAAAGAAGCTGATGTGCCGAACGAAACCGTACTTGCTAACCGTATGGTAGGGCGTGATGTTGAGCTTTCACTTGATGCACAACCGGCAGAGCTTGGTGCAACCGTTCTGGATGTTCAAGGATTGGACGGGGACGGACTTGAAGATATCATGCTGTCTGTCAAAAAAGGCGAGATTGTCGCCATTGCCGGTGTAGCAGGCAATGGTCAGAAAGAACTTGTTGAAGTTATTTGTGGTCTTCGTAAGCCTGTGCGGGGCGACGTTGCAATTCTTGGCTTGGAGTGGCACGACTTTTACCCACGGCCCCCAAGAAAAGGGCGATCACTGGCGTATATTCCAGAAGATCGTCAGGGTCTTGCCACATGCAAGTTTGTTGATCTTGTCGATAACTTTTTGCTTACTACGCGTCACTCCTTTACCACAGGACCTTTTTTGAATCGTAGTAAGGCAATTGATACCACTGTTGAAATTGTAGAACAGTTCAACGTACAACCCGGACACATTGATGCTGACGCACGTTCTCTTTCTGGTGGTAACCTACAAAAGCTTGTAATCGGTCGTGAGTTTTATCGACAGCCGGATATTATTGTTGCCGAGAACCCGACACAGGGTTTGGATATTTCTGCTACAGAAGAAGTATGGCAGCGTTTGCTTGAAGTACGCAGCCGTGCAGGTATTTTACTCATTACCTCTGAACTTAATGAAGCGCTACAGTTGGCTGACCGTATTGCCGTTATGTATCGGGGGCGCATAATCGATCAGTTCCCGAAATCAGACACTAAAAAAGTGAATGCAATCGGTTTGATGATGGCGGGTGTTACGCCTGAGTAGACTGATGTGGATAAATAAAAATAGCGAAGCCCGTGCAATAAGAAGTTGCACGGGCTTTTATTATTATATGTAAAAGGAGGCTATGAAGGGTTAACCGGATGCAGCTCTTTAGCAAATTCAACCAGATGTCCTGTAGGGTCTTTGACCATAGCAGATTCAAAATTCCATGGTTTGACTTCTGGCTTTGTTACAGTGCTAGCGCCGTTTGCTAACGCTTTTTTATACGTTTCAGTTACATTATCCACCTCAAAGCCTATCTGCATTCCGAG
This sequence comes from Halodesulfovibrio sp., assembly GCF_025210605.1. Classification (NCBI taxonomy): domain Bacteria; kingdom Pseudomonadati; phylum Thermodesulfobacteriota; class Desulfovibrionia; order Desulfovibrionales; family Desulfovibrionaceae; genus Halodesulfovibrio; species Halodesulfovibrio sp. The sequence goes on from NZ_JAOARI010000024.1 coordinate 77,264, forward strand.
TGCTGTGTTGTCTGGATGTGCTCTTTGATATCCCTGTGGAACAAGTTGAGTGGCAAGTTCATGCTGAGCAAAGGCAAGTACTGTCTCTCCGGTTTCCATTTCTGCGTACGTACCACTTTCATGCGTGAAGCGGAGCTTCAGACCGAGTACGTTTTGGTAGAACGCAATTGCTGCCGGAATGTCATCAACATATAGAGTAACGTAACCTAGCTTCATCGTGTGTTCCTCCAGAAAATACGAGTTAATGGTGATCTTGCTATGTGTACTTTTACCCTAATCCAGCAAGCAAGAAAAGAGGGATATGTGATTTTGATGATTCTTACTATCCAAAATGATAGTATATTTTCACAATATTCAGGCAGAACTATGAACACTGCTGATTGAAAGTAGATAGCATTTATACCCCAAAAAGCAGGCTCCCTTGTGGGTGGGAGCCTGCTTTTTATGATTCTTAGCTAATAGATTTCACTTGTGAAGGTAAACAGTGCTGTTGCATGTGCGGGTAAAGTTTGGCGTTACGATTGTTGCTGATGACAAGCGTGCTGGTGGCATTATTATTTGAGAATCATTAGCTAAGTTGAGAATGTGGTAACCGCGCCTAGGGTTGATGTAAGCTTTCTTGTGTGGCGTGGTTGCGACATTTGTAAATAGTTATATTGTTGTTCCTGTGCGGTATATTTGGGGTTGGCAATGTCGAGTGTGCTGCCTGCACAGTAGGGGACACCCGAAGGTGTCCCCTGTGATTGGATTCAATTAAAGAGGACCAGTACTCATTACAGGACTGAGTTCTTCAATTTTATTGTTTTTGATACGCCAGTTGTAGATGTCTTCCATATCTTTGTAGACCTGGAAAACTTGGAAGAAGCCATGCCAGTGTGAATAGTCAGGACCATTCATAGCTGAACCGTGGCGAGCACGACGACCACAATGGTGCCACAGGTAGTACATAAGTTCCTGATATGGATCTTTCCATTTATCTTCTTTGAGCAGACCCTTGGCAGCGAGTTCTTTCTTCATTTTTACAGCGCCGTCCCAGTACTTGTTGTACAGAGCAACACTGTTATCCAGCAGCTGACGCTGTGCGTCGATGTGGGATTCACCGTGACAGCTTTTACAAACCTGACGCATCTTCTTGTCGCCTTCAACGCCATCTCCGCGTTCACCAGTACGGATTTCGGAACGTTTGTGTACAAGGTTCCATTTGAGACGGGATGTTACGTTGTGCGTAGACTCAAGTGTGCCGATGCCGCTCATATGGCAGACCGCACAGGTAGGTGCAGTGTAGTCACCCGGCTGCCATGCGCCGGAAGCTGCTTCCCAGTTCCATTCATCACCGTGGGCGTTGAAAATCTGACCGTGTTTGGATTCTTCGTAGATTTCAATATGCGGATGATCTGGACCAAGGTGACATGAGGCACACGCTTCAGGTTTGCGCGCTTCTGCAACGGAGAACTGGTGACGTGTATGACATACTGTGCAGTTGCCGATGCCGCCATCTGGGTAACGTGTTCCGACACCGCCCGGCCAAGTCATTTTAACCGGCTTGTTATCTGGGCCAAGCTCGACTTCTGTGCCGTGACAAGCCTGACAACCGCCAGCACCTGAGGCACGATTGACCATGGAGCCTTCTTTTTCGCCAAGGAAGTCAGCGCCTTCTGTTGCGATAAGTTTTTTGAATTTTTCGGACTCGATTAACGGCTTACCTGCAAGGTTAGCATGAGCAGATTTTGAAAATTCTTCTGCTTCGTACGGGTGACAGCGTGCACAGGTTTTAGCGGAAACCATAGGGGAGATGTAGATATCTGTACCTTTCAGGCCTTCACACTGGCTCGCCATAGGGGAGTCTTTTTCAACAGCATGACAGTCGTAACAGGATATGCCAGCGTTGCCCATGCGACCATTTTTCCAGCTAGCAATAATGCCCGGTGTCTTAACTGAGTGACACTCAATACAAGACGCTGCTTCTTTACTGTAGCCGCGTTTGATTACAAGTTTTTTTTCGCCAACTACGCCTGCATTTGCAGCAAGTGCAGTCATAAGAACTCCACCAGCTATAAAGATGCTTAACAGCGTAATTTTATGCAGAAATTTCCTCACACGTTCCTCCTTCAAAAATAGAAAAATCAATCCAATGCGTAGCTACTTTTTCGTTGCAAAGTACTCTTTAGTGTGAATTCGCATGTTCTTATGTCCGACATGCTCGTGGCAGCTTGCACACTTTTTGCCAGTATCGCCTCGTAGGTAGTCCCTGTGGGCAATAAGCCCGCCTTTAGAGATTTCTTTTGGCAACAGGTTTACGTGGCACTTACGGCACGCATTGTCATACGTGAATTTTGTACGGTTACGATCGGCAGCAGCTGCCCAATCATATGTGTACGGATCAATAAGCATGTTGTTGACTACGTCAGATACGCCAGTGACTGCTTTTGCTGTGAGATATTCCACAAAGGAACCGTGCGGTAGATGACAATCGACGCATTGCGCCTGAAAGCCTTTGGAATTCATTCCGCCGTGTTTTGACTCCTTCCACGATGTTTGGAACGGCTTCATAACGTGGCAGCTCACACAGAATGTATCTGTATTGGTTGCTTCAACCATGTAGCCAGATGCAAGTACACTGACGACTGTCAGTGCAACGCCCATAATGGCTCCACTGAGCCAGATAGAGCGTTTTGATTTTTTTCTCACATCTGCCTTCTCAGGCATCAAATCACCCCCTTAACAGTTAGTAGAGAGGGGTTCTCCGAAGAGAATTTGAGCGTGCAACGCACGCTACCCTCAGGTTTCTGAGTCATGTTGTTGAGCAGGTAATTCCAAAAAATGTGCCATCAAAGTGAAAGAAACGTGGAATATAAAATTGTTTGATAATTCGTATTGTTATGATTTTATCAATAAATGAAACATGTTGAACGTGTTGAATTTGTCAGAAATATCTGACAATAATTCAGAAAATTCTGAATCGGCTGTCATATTTTTCTGAAGCAGGTGGTGCGGTGAAAACGAAAATTTTATTCTTTCCCGGTGTGGTGTTGCTGCTCTGGACAGGGCTGATAATTGCGTTGTTCAGCTGGTTTGTAATGGGCGAGCAGCAGCATATCGAACAGATCGCTTTGCGGCAGGCAAAGGCTTTTTTTAGTCAGGTTGTCACTGCACGAGAGTGGAATGCCATGCATGGCGGTGTGTATGTGGAAGTAACTGATACAGTGAAGCCTAATCCCTATTTGCAGGGGGAAGACAGAGATATTCTTACTGTAGACGGCAAGATGTTTACAAAGATTAATCCTGCTTACATGACCCGCCAGCTTTCAGAGATTTTATCCATTAGTTCTGGAGTGTCGTTTCATATCACCAGCCTTACCCCCAAGCGTGCAGCAAACGCTGCTGACGCGTGGGAAACGGCAGCACTTCGTAGTTTCGAAAAGGGAGCTGCTGAACAGTTTGAACTTCTTGATCGTGGTTCTGAGCATGCCACGTATCGGTATATGGCTCCCCTGTATGCTACATCTTCATGTATGCAATGCCATGGCGAAGCGGAACAGCTTCCTGAAAATACGATTCGAGGTGGCATAAGTGTGTCAATTGCTGCGAATCCATTATGGGCTCTGGCAGATGCCAATCTAGACCGTATGGGGCTGGTATTTCTTGTGGTCGGGATTACGGGGTTTGTAGGGTTTGGATATAGCGCAGTGCAGATTATTCGAAAACGCGATGAAGCTGAGACGGCTAGTCGAATTAAGTCAATGTTTCTTGCAAATATGAGTCACGACATGCGGACGCCACTTACCGGTATTATTGGCATGTCGGAACTTTTGCGCATTAAGCCGGAGCCGCACGAACAGGAAGAATATGCATCGCTGTTGCAGCTGTCTGCCAGCAACCTGCTTGAAATTGTGAATGATATAACTGACTTTTCGCGTATTGAATCGGGAAGGATGGAGTTGAAGGAACGTCCTTTTGTGTTGAGCAGGCTTGTGCAGCAGAGTCTGGATATGGTGCGCTTTGCATGTTCCCGTAAGGATCTGACATTGGAAAGCATTATAGGGGATGACGTTCCAGATCAACTGATTGGTGATGAGTTTCGCATACGCCAGATGCTTGGAAATTTGCTGGGCAACAGTGTGAAATTTACAAAGAGTGGTTCCGTTGTTTTGGAGATTCGGAGCAAAGGAATCCAAGACGGAGTTTGCATGCTCCGCTTTTCGGTACGCGATACGGGTATTGGAATTAAGCAATCCCATCTTGATAGTATTTTCGATAGCTTTTCTCAGGGGGAAGCCGCACTTGAAGACGGGCGAATGGGAACTGGACTGGGGCTTTCGATTACCCGCCAGCTTACATCAATGATGAACGGGCGCATATGGGTGAAAAGTAAACTTGGAGCCGGTTCGAACTTTACTTTTGAAATCCCACTTGCTTTGCCGGATGAAAAAGAGCGCATTGCAGACAATGGCATCACCTGTGTGAGTGTTTTTGGCGAATCGACCTTGCCTGCTGGATTTACCATCCTTGCTGTAGACGATAATCCTTTGAATAGAGTGTATATTCAAAAAATTCTGGAAGCACACGGGCATACTGTATTGCTTGCAGAAGATGGTGAAAAGGCTCTATCTCTTTTGCAAAGCAGATGCGTGGACATAATCTTTATGGATGTGCAAATGCCTGTAATGAATGGCATTGAAGCAACGGTGCAAATACGAACTAGAAGTGATCTTGCCGTTGCGGCGGATGTTCCCATTGTGGCGGTAACAGCATTTACCGTGGAAGGAGACAGGGAGCGTTTTTTACGGGCAGGTATGAATTATTATGTAAGCAAGCCGTTGCAGGCACAAAGCTTATTGAATGTGCTGGATGAAGTGTTTCGAGCATCATTACCCCTTGGTGGAAGCGATGTTGCAGTGTCACGGAAAGTGCATGAGGCGCAGGACAGGGCGGCGAGTGGGGAATTTGAACATCGGGAGGAAGCTTTGGTTCTTCTGGATAAAGAAAAAGCCATGGAGGCGATGGCGGGTAATGCAAGGTTGTTCACCATACTTTGCACGAGCTTTTTACAGGAGTCAGTAGATAAAGAAGAGAGCCTAACACAGGCAGTAAGTTCCCACGATTGGAAAGCTGTTATGGTGGCTGCTCATGCTGTAAAGAACTCTGCCGGATTACTGTGCGCCAAGGCGTTACAAGAGGTTGCTGAACAGATCGAAACAGATTGCCGCATGATAGTAGAAGCACACGGTGGCTCTACTGACTCTATAGAGCCTGTATCGCAAGCGTACTCTGTGGAGAAGAAGCAGAGTGACGCTATTACGATTGCTGTTGCCAATTTTACGGTGATTATGGCTGAAACCCGTGATGCTATTGCGGATGCAATACAGGAGAGTGAGCGTGGCTAAAATTCTTGTTGTTGATGATGAATTGTTGATTCGCACGATGCTGTCTGAAGTCATAAGCTCGTTAGGGCATGAGGTTGTCGTAAAAGAAAATCTTACACAGGGATTGGCAGCAGCAAAGCAGACCTGTTTTGATGTTATTTACCTTGATGTTCTTTTACCAGATGGCAATGGGCTGGAGTCCATTAATGATATCCGTCTTGTTTCTTCCAGTCCGGAATTGATTATCATGACAGGGCATGCCACGCCGGATGATGCAGAGGTGGCTGTACGGCATGGTGTATGGGAGTATCTACGCAAGCCCTTCACTGTTGAGCACATTGTCCGGTCACTTACCCGTGTTGTTGCTTTTCGAGAACAAAAGCGCCAACAGATGAAGTCATCGCTAAAGCGTGATGCTATTGTGGGGAATAGTCCGGCGTTAATGCAAGCTCTTGATCTTGTGGCACAGGCTGCATCCACTTCTGTAAATACGTTGGTTCAGGGAAAGACAGGCACAGGAAAAGAACTTTTCAGCCGCGCTATTCATGATAATAGCTGTCGGTCAGATAAGCCTTTTGTTGCGCTGGATTGTGCTTCATTTACAGAAAATTTGTTGGAGAGCCATCTGTTCGGGCATAAAAAAGGCGCTTTCACCGGCGCTACGGCAGATCGGGAAGGCGTATTACAGGCTGCGGATGGCGGTACTCTGTTTCTTGATGAAATAGGTGAATTGCCCATGCAGCAGCAGAGTGCTTTTTTGCGGGTGCTCGAAACAAAGCGGTTTCGTCCGGTAGGTTCTACCAAAGAGATAACAAGTGATTTTAGGTTAGTTGCCGCAACGAATAAAGATTTGTGGGAAATGGTTCGCTTGGGGTTGTTTCGTGAGGATTTGCTTTACCGCCTGCGGGGGCTGTCGATTACATTACCACCATTGCGGGAGAGAAAAGAAGATTTACCAGAACTGGTCGAGTGGTGGTTTTCTGCACGCGGGAATGGACAGGGATTTGGAAATAAGGTTGTGTCAGACGATTTTATGGAAACAATCATGACATACAACTGGCCGGGGAATGTTCGTGAATTTATCCATAGTATGGACAGGGCTTGCACAGCCGCAGGGCAAGAGGAGGTACTGTACAGTACACATTTACCAATGGAGTTACGAGTACGTGTTGCCCGTGCGGAAACCGATAAACAGCTTGGCAAAAGCGTTAGCGTGCCGGATGTAGAACAAGTATCCGTAACGCAAGGAAACAAACATGTTGCGGCGATACCTGCGGACTTTAATCAAGCTGGTTCTGATTTTGTCCCCCAACCATTAAAAGAGTACAGGTTGGCTAAAGAGAAAGAGTATATCGAGGGTTTGCTCAGCTATACTAACGGTGACATTAAGCAGGCACACAGACTTGCTGGAGTTTCTCGCGGACACTTATATGAGCTTATGAAAAAGCATAATTGTTCCAAATAATTGTACAAGCATATTCAGTTAGTAAGCACACCGTTGCGTGCGCGGTCTTTTGATAAATAAATCAAAAGAATAGCGTCTATACTTTCCTAAATACTTGAATGACAGTGGGTTAGGGTAAGATACTCTAGGTACATAACTGTAATGACAGGTTGTAACCAAGGAGTAGCCCGTGGGGAAATCCATACGGAATATCCGAATAGTATTATTGCTTGTGTGTGGAGCAGCTCTTTTGGCTTGTCCTGCGTTGGCTGTGTATGACGAAAAGGAAGGAACTTCAACGCAGGAAGAGTGGGAAAAAGCATTCAAAGAGTGGGACAGCGCACGGCAGGTTTGGCATGAACCGAAGGAAGCTCCTAATAAAATGCCGTTTCCAGATAGTTACCGTGATTGGAATGTGTTAAGCGTTTCCTACCGTGAAGACAAGGAGTCTTTACGAGTGATAATGGGTAATGACGTGGCAATGCTTGCAGCGCGGAATAAATATTTTCCACCATGGCCTGAGGGGACAATTTTAGTAAAAGTGCTTTGGCGGCAACGCAGGCTACCCACATGGCCGGAGGCGTTGGTTCCGGCAGAGCTTATTGCAATCGCTATGATGTATAAACAGAGAGAGCAATATGCCGATACGCTGGGCTGGGGATTTTCCGTGTGGAATAGATTGAAGCGTACATTACCTGAAGATTTTGACGCAACTGTGGAAGAGTGTGTTGAATGTCATGCTCCGTTGAAAAAAAGTGATTATGTGTTCACCATGCCCGCTATCTTGCCGTAACGGGAGTAGGTTATGTACGCAGAAGCGACAGGCGTAGCACTGTTGCATAGCACAATTGAATAATAAAAAGAGCAGGTGAGTATCTGCTCTTTTTTTTGTCAGGCTTTCGCGGTATGAATTAATGGCAGTATGTTCAGCTTTGCCGTGCAATATATGGCAGCGCTGCGTATTTGCTATAGGGAGCGTATATATGCGTTTTAACGCTAAAGACAGTGTTGTTATTGAAAATATTTGTATAGCTGGTGCGCTGTTCTGCCTTGTGTTGGGTGGAACTCTCTACTTGCTTGATGCTGTGGTCGCTAGTGGCTGGGCACTTGCAATGTTGTGTATGTTTCCGGCAGGTCTTTTAGGAGTTGTTTTTGCGTTGCATAGAAAGCTGCGAAGCGATGCTCTTGAACAATGCAATCGTGTTCTGTGTGAGCTTGCAGAAACAAAATTAACGGTGCATACACTGCGACGCAACAAGGCGTTAATGCAATCAGTTTTTAATGCTTCAAATAATATATATTATGTGTTTGATACGCTTTTTGTATGCCAGAACGTAATAACTTCCAGAGAAGATTTGTTAGAATTTTGTCATGCAACAGATCCTTCCGGACAACGATTAGAAGAGCTTTTTGCCAAGAACTTCTCAGGAAGAATTAGAGGTGCGTTGCTGGATAGTTTAAAGAGAAACCGACAGCAAAGTATAGAGTACAGCATTGAAAACAACGGCAAAGAGCGTTGGCTGGAAGGGCGGGCTTTAGCATTGCCGCAAAGTGGGTGCGGTGCACGTCTTGTTGTGTGGATCGCACGGGATATTACAGAAGAAAAATGTAATCGTGAAGCAGTGCGGGTGCTTTCGACTCGGCTGGCATTATCCGAAGAGCAGCAGCGTCGTAGAATTGCCGTGGAGTTGCATGACAGTTTGGGGCAGATTCTGGCAATCGTGAAAATGCGCCTCAATCTTTTGGGAAGATATTTAAAAGATGGCGATGAGCGGAAGTTGCATGATGCTGTGATGGAGCAGCTTGGTAGTGGCATTGAATTGACTCGAACCCTTGTATGGGAACTGAGCCCACCAACATTGTACGCGCTGGGGCTTGTTTCTGCTGTTGAGTGGCTTGGTGAAAAATACGCCAAGGAGCATGACATTGCATTTTCTGTGGAAGATAAGATGCAATGTTGCATTTGGGGAAGCGATTTTAAAATTATGATGTTCCGTATCGTTCGGGAACTCATGGCAAATGTGGTGAAACATGCAAACGCAACATCCTGTGTTATTACGTTTACAAGCGATTCGGAAGGCGTAAGCATAACGGTTAATGACAACGGTAAAGGCTTCCCTGAAGGAACAGTGCAGAAAGGGCTGCAAAAAGGGTTTGGGTTGTTGACTATCCAAGAGTCTGTGTATCACCTTGGTGGGGATGTGCAATATACGTCAAACGGGGTTGGCGGTAGTGTGCGCATTGATTTTCCTTTCAAACAAATAGCGCCGGTTTCAGAATTTCAAACAGGCGCTGCTACGGGAACGTATGATGGATAAAACAATTCGCGTTGTCATTGCTGACGACCATAAAGTCTTTTTAGAAGGGCTTTGTTCGTTGGTAAAAGATGAAAGCGACATTGAAATTGTGGGTAAAGCGGCAAGCGGGGTAGAGCTTTTAGAGCTTGTAGATACACTGCGTCCAGATGTGGTTATCTCAGATATAAGTATGCCGGATATGAACGGAATTGTTGCCGCGCAAAAAATAACTCAGGATTTTCCTGATACGCGCATTATCGCGCTTTCTATGCATAAAGATAGGCAGTTTGTGCGGGAAATTCTTAAAACAAACGCCTACGGATTCTTGCTGAAAGATTGTTGTTTCGATGAGTTAGCGAATGCTGTACGTGCTGCGATGGCTGGAGAAATCTGTTTGAGTGAGCCTCTTAGGGATTCTGTAGTGATGGACTATATCGGTACGCTACGTAATCCAAAGGATGAAGAGGTTGCTTTATCTGTACGTGAGAGTGAAGTGCTTAAATTAATTGCCGAAGGTAATAGTACTAAAGAGGTTGCAGAGCAGTTGTGCATCAGTGCTAAAACTGTTGAAACGCATCGCAGGCAGATTATGCAAAAAACAAAGTACTCTAATATTGCAGAGCTTACAAAGTACGCAATTCGCTGTGGATTAACTACTGTTTAAACGCTCAAACAATATATTGGAAAATCAGAGGGATAAGGATAATCCTTAGAGGTATTCTACCTTTTCCCGATTGAGAGCTGTGTTGGTTCAATTTATATATAAATTCCTTAATGGCATTAATCCTCCGGTGGAAGCCGAAGCAATATAAGGAGTTTCATAATGAGAATTCTCAGAATTAACACTCGTACTCAAGAGTACGCATTTGAAGAACTTGGTGAATACGTAGGGCTTGGTGGGCGCGCGTTTACATCTCGTGTAATTAACAAAGAAGTTCCAGCAGATTGCCATGCGCTTTCCGCAGAAAACAAGCTCGTTTTTGCTTCCGGTGTGCTTGCGTGCACAAATGCTGCTAACTCTGGTCGTCTTTCTGTTGGTGCAAAATCACCACTCACTGGCGGCATCAAAGAAAGTAACTCTGGCGGTCAGTTTGCAAATCAAATGGGTAAAATGGATCTTCAGGCAATTATCTTTGAAGATAAGCCGGAAGATGACACAGAGTTCGTAAATATTTTTATTTCTAAAGATGAAGTAACATTTTCTTCCGCAGCAGACCTTGTTGGTATGAAAAACTACCCTGCACAGGAAAAGTTGCAAGAAAAGTTCGGCGAAAAAGCTGTTACTTGTCTTTGTGGTCCTGCTGGTGAGCACTGCATGCAGGCTGCAACCATTCAATTCTCAGACCCTGAAGGGCTTCCGACTCGTTCAGCTGGTCGTGGTGGTATGGGCGCTGTTCTTGGTTCTAAAAAAATTAAATCCGTTATTCTCGACCCAGCTGTAAAAGGCAAAGTGGTTATGGGTGATGTAGAAGGGTTTAAAGCAGCGCGTAAAGAATGGACAGACATTCTTCGTAGCCATCCTGTAACCAGCGAAGGGCTTCCTGCATTCGGTACTGCTATTCTCGTTAACATTGTAAACGAAGCAGGCGCATTGCCGACTAAAAACTTCCGTGATGGTCGTTTTGAAAATGCAGAGAAAATTTCCGGTGAAACACTTGCTGATACTATCACTAAAAGAGATGGTAAAGTGTCTCATGGGTGTCATACTGGTTGTATTATCCAGTGCTCACAGGTGTACAACGATAAAAACGGCAAAATGCTTACCACAGGTTTTGAATACGAAACCATCTGGGGCTTCGGTGCACACCTGCTTATTGACGACCTTGATCTTATTGCAACAATGGACCGTACTTGTGATGAAATTGGTATGGATACCATTGAAATGGCAAGCTCTCTTGCAATGGCAATGGAAGGTGGTCTTATTGCATGGGGTGATGGTCCGGCAGCTCTGGAATACCTCCAGAAAGTTGGTACAGGTGACCCTGTAGGTCGTATCCTCGGCAACGGTGCAGGCTTTACAGCAGCAGCGTTCGGTGTTGACCGTATCCCTACTGTTAAAAACCAGTCCATGCCAGCATATGACCCGCGTGCGGTAAAAGGTGTTGGTGTTACATATGCGACTACTCCAATGGGCGCCGACCATACAGCTGGCTACGGTGTTTGCCAGAACGTGCTTAAATGCGGCGGTGATGTTGATGGTCATGCTAAAGACGGTAACATCGAAGTTTCCAAGAACCTTCAGATTGCAACCGCAGCTGTTGACTCACTCGGTCTTTGTCTCTTCGTTGCGTTTGCTGTTCTTGATGACGAGCGCGGTGTTCCGTGCATGGCTAAACTCGTTTCTGGTTTGCTCGGAGAAGAATACAGCGTGGATGATGTGGTAAATCTTGGTGTTGGTGCACTGCAAGATGAGCTTGACTTTAACCGTCGTGCTGGCTTTACCGATAAAGACGATCAGCTTCCCCGTTGGTTTACAGAAGAAGCTCTTCCACCTCATAACGTAAAATGGGACTTCACAACTGAAGAACTTCAAGATGCAAAAGTCTAATACCTGCATTACGCAATCATAGAGAATAAAAAACGCCGGAGGAAAAATCCTTCGGCGTTTTCGTTTTTATGAATATGTCTATTAAGAGTGGTTGAATGACATTCGTTTTTTATCTTCGCCGCATGGAGGCGTTTCGGTCAGCTCTTCAATAATCTCTGTAAAATCTTTGAGGAGCAGGTGGAGCATATCAACACTGGTGCCGTGTCGAACAACAATTCGTTGAACCACTGTTTCTTCGCAGTCTGGTGGGAGTGTGTAGGTTGGAACAAGCCATCCGCGTTGCCGTAATTCATCTGAAAGTTGATAGAGACTAAATGACGGCTTTGCATCGTCTTTAAATTTCCAGCAAATAAGCGGTAAGCCCTTTGAGCTGTTGCTGATAAGTTCAAACAAACCGAATTGCTCAAGCCCAGCTTCAAAGTATTCCGCAGCAGCAAAACACGACTCTTGTACTTTAATGTATCCTTCGTAGCCGAGTCTAAGTAGATTGTAATATTGCGCGATGACTTCACCACCAGGGCGGGAAAAGTTGAGTGCAAACGTCGGCATCTGTCCGCCAAGGTAGTTAACACGGAAAATAAGATCTTCGGGCAGGTCTTTTTCGGTTGCCCATATGACCCATCCGCACCCCAGCGGCGCAAGACCGAACTTATGACCGGATGCATTTATCGATTTAACCCGCGGTAGTCTGAAATCCCATTTAATTTCTGGATGCATGAACGGTGCTACAAAACCGCCGCTTGCTGCATCTATATGCATAGGGATGTCGAGTCCGGTTTGTTGCTGTAGTTTATCAAGTGCTGCATGCACGTCTTCGACAGGTTCGTAATGTCCAGTAAATGTCGTTCCCATTGTTTGCACAACGCCAATGGTATTTTCATCACAATGCGCAATAACATCTGCCGGAGAAGACATATAGCTGCCTTTTCGCATAGGCAGTTCCCGTAATTCAATATCCCAGTATCGGGCAAATTTATGCCAGCAAACTTGAACTGGACCGCATACAAGATTTGGCTTGTCACATGGTTTGCCTGCTGCTTTTTGACGTGCTCTCCAGTTCCACTTTAGCGCCATTCCACCAAGCATGGCGGCTTCACTTGAACCAGTTGTGGAACAACCGATAGCAGGGCTACAATTTTCATTAGAGGAATCTATGCATTCTTTGGCGTTCCAAAGATTCGAAAGCATGGAAACACAGCGTGATTCAATTTCGGCTGTCTGCGGGTACTCATCCTTGTCGATCATGTTTTTGTCCATGCATTCATTCATAAGGTCTTGAACTTCGCGTTCAAGCCATGTCGAACAGAATGTCGCCATATTTTGACGTGAATTTCCGTCTAGAAGCAGTTCGTCGTGAATCATCTGGTACACAGCTTCTGGGTTGCGTTCTTTACGCGAGATACGGTGTACGTTTAAGGGCTTTGCCATAGATTCGACAGTAAAAAGATCGTCACGGATAGCTGTATGATTATGAAGGGGCATAGTACCTCCCTGCTGTTTTGTGAAATTATCAATAAGTACAATATACTATAATAGTTTACTGCTTATGAAAGTATAAGTTGGCAGCAGACACGAATAACGCCTTCTTTACGGTAAAGGTAAAGAAGGCGTTATTTGCAAAGCATATTCGTGTGTAGTTTTTTTTAGTGAAACGAGTTTGAGTAGCTATAGCGGGAACACACAAACAGGCTGCGAAAGGCTGTGGCAATACAAAGACAATTTAGCGACGTCTGCCTCTGCCACCGCGTGGTCTTCTGATTGCACCGCGTCTGCTGCTGGTGCGTCCTCTACTGCGAGAGTAATTTCTACGACTGCCGCGGGTGGATGAAACATTTCGTCTGCGATTATACGAGGCGTTTCCTCTACGATTGTAAGAGGAGCTTCTCCTACGGTGGTATGTAGCATCTTTTTTGCCCCGGTATCTTGGATAATTTCTAGGGCGATTGTATCTTCTGTTATGGCGGCGGTAGTGGCGGTCTTTGTGGCGATGGTGATAGTGTCTGCGCTTGTACGTATTGTATGTCGGTGAGTAGTTGATGTTGTAATAGGCGGGATACCCGTAATAGTCGTATCCATAGTCATAGCCGTATGAATATCCGTAGCCACCTGAAATTGTCGTGGTACACCCTGTCATAACTGCGAGCATTATTCCACAACTAGCCAGTAAGATGAGCCTTTTTATCATGGTGTCTCCTTGGCAGCACTGCGGACACAATAGTCGCAATTTTTGTGACAGTGCTGTTGCTTAGTGTGTCTCTATCTCTGGTTCACTATCTTCTGTGATGTGATGGATGTGATCTGGCGCCATGAGAGTGGTTGTGGTGCTGTCCGTGATGCTGATGATGGTGGTGTCGATGATAGTTGGAGCGTTTCCCATAGTGTGTGTCGTACCAGTATGGTGAATATAAGTAAGGCGGGTCGCTATAATCATAGCTGTAATTTGTTGAGGTCGCGACGCATCCTGCAAGAGAGGTGAGCAGCATCATGCAACCTGCAAATAAAATGAGTTTTTGTATCATAGTCTCTCCTTGGCAGTACTGCTGTTGTGCTCAGTACACATGGTAGTGCAGTGCTGCTGCTAAGTGTGTCTTTCGAAACCATAGCAGAGGGAGAAGGCTTTCTTTGAGTATTTTTGCTTTGAGTATAGTTGCATTACATGCGTCTGGTTATTGGGGCTGAAACACCGCACGGAATCAGGGATTCAAAGAATTTGCTTTTAGGTGGGAAAGGTTATTTTCTAACAGCTTGGCGTTGCTATATAAAAAAATGAACCCCATGTTGTTAGAGTGTACAACATGGGGTTCACAGTATGAAAAATTGAGTTTGATTTTGTGTGTAGCAGGTAGATTTAGTCCGCGACAGTGGCAAAAGTTATCAAAACGCTAGCAACGTGCCTGAATCGTCAAAACCGAGTTGGCGTGCGTTGTCTGGGAAAATGGTTGCACCAGCTTTTTTTAGATCATCAAATACGGGGGCGGTTGCCCAGAAATGTTGTAAAGATAATGTGTTTGTGATGCGAACGGCTCTGATATTTGACGGAGCTTTTGCAAGTGCAGCATCTATAACAACTTTATCTGTCGGCAGAGTGATAGGAAGCCGCCCGCTAGCCCATACGCCGGTGGTAAGGGAATTTGCATACGTTGCGGCGGGGTCAATACTATCTGCGAGTCGTTGAGGAATAAGGTCTGCCATGCCGATACCGTGGGCATTTCCTTGTGATTCTGGAGTAAGATTAAGTACCACGAGTGTTTTGTAATCAGGCTTTCGTTCGCCTGCCATGCGCCGCCATGCTCCGATTACGTTGGTGTCCATTCCTGTTCCGCTAATATTTTTCCCCATTTCATCGATGATAAGCAAATCGAGCGAATCCAAAGGAATACGTGGAAGGATTGCTGCGGAAACAGCAAGCAGTGAGGAGTCTGTTTTTGCTATGTCGTTCTGTGTGCAAAGTTTGATGCTATGCAGTTTTTCCACGGCATTTTCTACTACAGCAAGCCCTGCCAGAATGGTAATGTGCTCTTGTATTCGCAGTGCGGCTGGCTTGATGACTTTTTCTAAAGGGAAATTGTGCAGATTATCAGCACCGCGTGGTTTTCCTAGTCCAATAGCAAGCATTTTGCACAGACCGGATTCAACTTCTCCGTGAAAGAGTGTGTGAGGTTTTACGCGATTCATGACAAAAATATAGTCTGCTTCAATGGCGTCCTTTGCGACAAAGACTTCTGCGCCTTCTTCTATATGCCCTAAGCTGACTGTTTCGATAGATGAGACAATCGGGCAGCCAGTCGACTCTTCTGTAATGCCTAACTTAGCAAGAATAGCGGTTTGTCCTTCCGCAGTAGAACCGCCGTGTGATCCCATGGCGGGGATGATAAAGGGGCGAAGCCCAAGTGCGGTAAGATTGCGTACTACAGTTTGAACCAGTGGCACTATGCGGTCAATACCACGCGAGCCTACGGTAATACCGACAGAGGCATTCGGCTTTATTGCGGAGCTGTCAAAAGAAGCAAAGACCGCGTCTACGGTCTTTGCAACATCATCAATTTGGGACGTCTCGAATTGTTGTTCGACGTCGTAGAAAATAGGGTACGTCATGAGATTCCTGCTACGCTGTTTCAGTCAGAATGATATCATCCAACGTCGTGTCTATATCGAATGCGTTTGTGTATTTTAGAATGGCTGTGAGAATAGCAAAGATAGTTACTCCAATCCAGCATTGAAGTTCGGGTAATGCATACAGTAGCACAGCATTACAGCCGAAAGTAAGACGGAGCAGCGGGTGCAGCCTTCGTATATAAACTCCTTCTAGCGATACCGCAGTGCAGAATAGCGCTAACAGGATAATGCCGATAGTCAACACTGTTTGCCACAGTGGACCCAAGAACAAAATGGATGGTTCGTATACAAACATAATCGGGATAATAAAAAGCCCACTCGCCAGTTTGAAAGCATGGATGCCAGTCTGAAATGGGTCAGACTTGGCAATTCCCGCGGCGGTGTATGCTGCAAGACAAACAGGTGGTGTTACGTTTGCTGACTGTGAATACCAGAAGATCAGCAGGTGCGCCGCAAGCAGGAATATAGTGGCGTGTTCCGGCGGAACCTGAGAGTTTATGATAGCAAATAATGCCCCCGCCGTGGTCGGGTCTGAGATCATGTCGAGACTTAATCCCATGGACTGGATGAACTTAGGTTTTACAGCCATGACATAGCGAAGTTTGATGAGGTTAACGAGAAACGGCGCACTGAGTGTCGCAAGAATGATGTATGACGCGGTTACAGGCAAGCCCATACCAAGAATGAGCGATGCGACCCCGATAAGTCCGATAGTTACAAGTAGGCTTGATCCCGCAACAGTCGAAATGAGCATTGAAAATTTAACGCCGAGGCTGACAAGAAGGACAATGCCAATGACTACGCCGGAGCAGAGCAGAATAATGGCAGTAGCCACCATGTTTTTTCCACCCAGAGCAAACGCATCAACAACATCCATAAGCCCCATACGGTGATTTTTGGTTAGCCAGCTTGCACCGACAATGGCTGCAATAGCCCAGCATGCAGCATACGTAGGGGTGTAGCCGACACTCATGAGTGTGATAAGCACGCCGATAGGAATAAAGAACGGCCAGCCTTCTTTAAGTACTTCAAAAAAACGCGGGATGTCCTCTTCTGCTGTTGGTTGTAGACCTTCACTGCGGGCGCGTGAATGCACGAAGAAAATTACCCCGACGAAATATAAGATTGCCGGAATGAAAGATATGGCGACAATTTTCAGATACGAAATTTGTGTCCACTGTGCCATAACGAAAGCACCTGCACCCATAATGGGAGGCATTATTTGACCGCCGGTGCTGGCGGCGGCTTCAACTGCTGCTGCAAACTTGGGACTAAAGCCTGTTCGCTTCATCATCGGAATAGTAATTGAGCCAGTACTTACGGTGTTTGCAACAGCACTGCCGGACACTGACCCCATAAGACCACTGGAGAAAACCGCCATTTTTGCAGGTCCTCCGACACTGCGACCTACAACGGAAACGGCAAGTTTGATAATAAAATCTCCTGCACCGGATTTAACAAGAAAAGACCCGAACAGGACGAATAGAAAAACATAGGAGGCAGAAATGGTGGCGATGCTTCCGAAAATGCCATCAGGGGCAAAGTACATACGGTATAGGACTCTAGTGATGGTAACACCGGGGAAGTTCCAGTTGCCAGAAAGAAATTGTCCCCAGTACAGGGCGTAACTTAAAAAGAAGATAGCGAGCAGAGGAATAATTTTTCCTGCGGCACGGCGTGCAATTTCCAGCATGAGCAACAGCGTTGTGCCAGCAAAAATCATATCAAGCAGAACCATCTGTTCATTGCGGGCATGAAGCGCATCTTCAAAAAATACTAAGTACAAGCCACAGATAACGCTGAGTGCTGCCAATAGCCAATCAGCATAGGGCTTTTTATCTAAGCTTTTTGCACTAAAAGGGTAGATCATAAATGCAAGCGGCACAAAAAACGCATAATGCAGTGCGTTGCGTTGAATCTCCGGCATAAGCCATACGGTATTGGTGAGAACATGAAATACACTTGCTGCAATACACATACAGTAAAATACGGTAGAAGGAATGCCAGTTAATGTACGTGTGCTGACCATTACCTCACCGGAATCTTCTGTCGCTTCCACTGATTTTTTTTTAAAGAACCCCATATTCCAACCTTACAGTCACTCTAATAAGTTTCAACAATGTTTTTCCGCAAAGCTGTTGCTAGCGAAGTAGTTACGAGCCAGTTGCTTTTTTATGATGAGCGGTGTTGTTTCCTATCACTATGGTATAGCTGAATTTAGAAACGACACCTCAGTGTTATCCGCCGGAGTGAGAAATGCTCCGGCGGATTTTGATATGCTATTTTGCGATAAGGCGTTCAGGAATCTCAATGCCGACTTCGCGGTAGTACTTTGCAGCACCGGGGTGCAAAGCAACAGGAAGACCGGAGAGAGCGGAATCAAGGCTCATGTTTTTGGTAGCAGAGTGTATTGTTCCGAGGAAATTGAGGTTTTCATAGATAGTCTTAGTGATTTTGTAGACTACGTCTTCTGGTAAATCTGCACGCACAGCAAGAAAGTTAGGCTGTGCGATGGTGCGAATATCTTTTTTTTGCCCCGGGTATGTGTTGGCTGGGATGATGTAGCGGTACCAGATTGGAAAATCTTTCTGGATGACAGCAAGCTGGTCGTCGGAAAAATCAAGAACTGTTGCGTCCCCGTTACTCATAGCAAAAAGCTGGGTAATAGCTGCTGCCGGTACTCCGGCTGGAATGTTTGCACCTGCTATGCGGTTATCAAGCATAGCTTGTGTTGATGGAGTGTATCCAAGAAATTCAAGTTTGAGGTCTTTTGCATTAATGTCGAGTGCCTGCAAAAGGGCGCGACCAGAACCTTCTGTCCCACTGCCGCGTTTACCAATGGAAAAGCGGTCAGTCAGTGCTCCAATATCAGCAATGGTTCCGGTTTTGGCGTATTTGTTCATTACTGCAAAGTGTTCAACGTTCGGCCACAGCATTGTAATTGAACGGAATGAATCTACTGGTTTTCCTTCATAGAACCCCTTGCCGCGTGAGGCTTGCAAGCCGAACAGCGATTGCAAAATAGCTAGGTGGGCTTCTTTATTATTCAGCATTTCGATGTTTTCACCAGAGCCTGCGGAGTTAATGGCTGTGGCTGTTATTCCATCATTCTTTGCAAGCTTAAGACTTACCAGTGTTCCGATTCCTACGCCTACTGGATAGTATGTACCGCCTGTGGTGGCAGTGGCGATAATGAGCCGATTACTGTCTTGCGCTGAAGCAGGAAGCGTTGTGGTTAAAAGAATTGCAATTGCAATGAGAGAACAAAATTTACGCACAGTCATACTCCTTTTAGCAATAAAAAGTAAAAACAACAGATTGTTACCAAATAAGTGTCAGGACTTGACAAGATTGTCAACAATTTTGTTGTATGGTTTGTTGTGAATGTGGTATTTGATGCTGGACATAGAATGGTAGATATTTTACCTAGCTTCTTCCCTTTTGCGGAAACTTGAGTATTATCCAGACGCCATTTAGATGATGGTATTTTTAAAGATAGTAATGGTAGGATTTTGGTATGAAGGACTGTCCACCTAGCCAACAGGTAGCTGACCATTTGGAAGATCTTATTCTGGCAGGGCAACTGTTGCCGCGAGAACGTCTTGGCGAAACAGACATGGCAGAAAGATTTGCTGTTAAACGTCACGTAATTCGTGATGCTTTTAAGATTCTTGAAAGCAAAGGGCTTCTTGAAATCAAGCGTTACAAAGGCGCGCGAGTCGTAAGCCTTTCTATGAAAGAAATTAGTGATGTATTTGATATCCGCATTAATTTAGAAAGATTCGCGTATACCCTTGCGTTAGATAATATGCGTGAAAAAGACTTTGCAGATCTGGAATCGATTGCACAAACGTTTCTCGATAGCGTTGATACTGCAAGTATTGAAGAGTTAAGCAGGCTTAATACAGAGTTTCATAATATTATCTACAAGCGCGCAGATAATATCCCTTTACTTGAGATTATTAACGATCTGCATATTAAACTGTATATCACACGGTTTGCCGCTTGGGATAAAAGAGAAAATATTATCCAATCCGGCAAGGAGCACCTTGAGTTTATTGACGCATTGAGAAAAAAAGATCTCGATGTGTTAAATGACCTTGCACGTAGACACATTTACAACTCCAAGATTGCATATGAAAAGCGTGTGTCACAAATTACACCGCTGGCTTTATGTGAAAAAGAAGTTGGATTTGAATAAAAGAAAAGTCGAATATCTTAGGATATTCGACTTTTTCATTATTCCACGTAGTTAAAACGGATTTACTGAAGTTCCGGGGATAAGTGTTTTGCGAATCGAAATATCTGGCAGCTCTTGTGGTATTTCCATCGAAAGGACAGAGGGAAAACCCGCGTTGCGAATATCTTTGAATACTGCTGCAAGTTCATCTGTAATATTCATGACGCGATGTTGTGGAATACTGCCTACAGCTGTTCCTTCTGGTATTGTTTTGAAATAGCGCATCGATGCATCAATAGCCTTTTGCGACGGTGGAGAGGCGACATCTTTCACCATGTTCTCGTTACTGCCATGTAGAAAACGTACGCGGCTTTGTGCAGCTGCTGTAATCGCACGCAGTATTGCAACTTCTGGCGATGTATGTGCTCCATACCCCATTGAAACTGCAATATGTGGGTGGGGCGTCTTCGCATCATATAAGACTGTCCAGTAGACAGAAATAGATTCTACAGGGCATGGAATTGATAGCAGGGTAATATCAATTGATGCCGCGTAAAGTTTGCTGAGTGTGTCGGCAACGGTGCTGGTCATAACTTCAGTAAGCGGTATCCGTCTACCGCCGCACTCTGCAAGGGTAAGTTTGCCATTTGTAAACATAGAGCAAATGGCGTGGCGCTCGATAATTTCAAAAATACCGTGGAGCATGGCTTCTTCAGGAGAGTTACCGCTCGACAAACCGATTGTAGTAAACGCTGCAAGCATAGGTTGTGTGTAATACGCACTGGATGCTGGAATCCACGATGTAGTGTGTTGTAAGAAATCATACATGGGAATCCACGGTAATTGGCGTTTTTTACTGTGATACACACCCTGATGACTTGTAGGAAATTCTGTTGCGGCAAGTATACTGTTACCTTCGTTTTGAAGTTCCTGACAGCTTGCGATCCGCTCGTAAGGGTGTTTCTTTCCTATAGCGGAGCGTTCTACAGCTTCCATGAGTGCTGCTGTTTGAGCGGCATCTGTGGTGCAGCCTTTCCCCCACGCATTTTGGATAATTGAATTTAGCGGTGTGGCAGCAACAAATACTGGGATATCAAGTCGATCAATGTGGGTTATATTTGGGCAACAGGCGACACCTAGCGCAGGCATATGGGGCGTAATTTTTGCCAGCGTATTACGTGGGTGTCTGGTGCGTATAGTGCCTGTTGTGTACATTTGATTTCTCTATGACCGAGTCGCGATAACATCGCGTGCAATATCTGAAACACGTTTGTTTCGCTGTAACCAATCCCACAGCCCAACTTCATATTCCCATATGTACCCGAAGTACGCAGGGTTCTTTGTAATAATCCAGTCATAGATGGATATGGCAGGTTCCATTTCCGGAACAATGATTCCAGCTTTGTTCGCCCATGCTTCTATATATGTTTGCCACGGTGAACTGCTAAGATGGTGGAGTAGTGCCTCCTGCTCTAATAGCGATGCATATTCACATTGGACAAGACCGTTGCTCAACAACCATTCTGTGCTATGAATTCGTGCTTTCTCTCGTTCAAAAATTGCTGTGCGTATAGTATGTGGACAGGTTGTGCTTGTTTGTTTCGCCCATTCCAGCGTATAAAATGTAGCGTACATTTTTGCTGAAATTTCTGCTAATGCTTCTGGCGAAGTAAATTGCAGAAAGTGATGGATGATTTCTGCCCCGTAGACAATATTACTATTCACAACACATGGGCGTAGATTGAGAGCACAACGACGCCACTTGTGATCTGTAAGGCTTGTAATAACCGTTCCGCATGCTGTGCGTTCTACCAATCTTCCAGTAGCTATTGCATAGCGTATGGCTGTAAGAGTGTCATGCAGCGTTGTTTCCGGTGTTTGTTCAGACAGTGCTGCGTATGCATCTTCTTCATCTGCAATGCGTTCAAAGAATCGCCCAACGCCTTCCATGCCAACCTGCTGAAGCTCCTTAGCTCGTATCGCTCCCATTCCGCCTGCGCCGATGACCCGTATATGAACGCGGAGTGCATCAACAATTTCTTTGTGCCACACACACGAGTCGCCGTTTGTTTTGCAATCAATAAGTACGATGGAGCCGACATCTTCTCGAATATTTCGCCATATATCACCTTGTCCGGCGGGAGGGTGGAATATGAATAAATCAGTATGGGCGGAAAAGCTTTTTTTGATATGCTCTTGCGCTGTAGCTTCACCACAAAATATTACTATTTTCTTTTGCATGGTATTCCTTTTTACAGGTTGATAATGCCCGTGACAGGACTGCATAAGCCATGCCGGAAAATATAAATATTTTCCTACTGTTTTGATTATTGCTTCGAAATAGCAGAAAGAAGTCCCGTTAGCCCGACAATAAGCAAAATAGGGATATAAATTATGCCCCATAGTGGTTGGTAGAAAAAGGCAATAAGAATAGTAATAAGAATGAGTGCCACTTGGATGAAGACAAAGGAAGTGCGCCGTGCCGAAGCCCATGCACTAAATGATTTCCATATAAACATAGCAATCGGAATAATAAGGATTAGTGCCCACCAGTTTACACCGGGGATAACGAGTCGGACTATGAGTGCAAGCGCGACTACGATTATTGCGATAGCACTGATAACTGAACCACGGTTTTGCATAGCGACCTCATCTAAAAAACTTTGATTCGTATTACTCCCAGTGAGACGTTGGTTGTACCGCACTGTCCTTTTCTGGGAGCCAAAGATTGTACCAAGTCACGACACGCGATGGCGTAGTGCAGGGGAGTGGCAAAGGCTTTGTTCTAGGTGTAACGGGAGCATCGTGTGTTGTCTTTAAGGGGTTGCTTGGTACGTTGTAGTGAAAGGTTAACAGTACACATCTTTTACTTTCACTTCGTTGATTAATAGTTAAGCTTCATTATGTTGCGAACAGTATGCATATTATTTCTGAGTAATTGTGAGTAGGGGAGCTAGAGATATTGAATAGTCTGCTTTATTAAGGGGTAATTTTAGCTGATATTGTAGAAGCGCCACCTTTGTGGGCAATAGATAGAATAGAAAACTAGTACTGGAAGAGAGCTGATTGTATAAAAAGATTATAATGCCATAGGGTTTCGAAAACTATCTTATGATTGTTCTTTAATATTAGCATGTTGCTTTTGTTTAATGCTAAGTGTGTTTTTATTTCGTAAAAAATAACACTTGGTTGGCAGTTATTTTGCATTGGAAATTGTATAGCACCGTGTATTCATGCAGCGTTTTCTATTTTGAATACTAGGCTGTGTAATTACATTGTAAATTTTTGTTGCGGTTATTTTTTCTTTCTTACTGCGTTGTCTGTAAAAAATGTGTTTTACCATGTATTTTACTTTGATTTTGAGAAGAAAAAGCTGCCTAGTATTCCTCACATACCAATTGAGAACGCGCCTTAGGATAGTCTATCCGTAAGTATGCGGCGGTGAATAGTCGGTAGAAATTTAGCAATAAGTATAACGGTGTATAGGTAGTTGAAAAACCGACGAGGGTTGATGAATGTTTATTGATCGCAAGCTTGAGTGCCGGATTTTGGCTTGTGCGACAACTTCTACAAAAGGCTTTGTACATATTTTTGATGCTTGGGCGGTTGTAAAAAAAAAGCGCCCAGACATGCAGGAAGATAAATTTTTAGAACATATTAAGAGGCTTTGCGAATTAGAGTATATTGATTGTCCAGAGTGCATGTCTGAGGCTACTGTACGGCAGCAGCTGAGCGTAGCAGATGCAATACAATATACGGTTACCCAAAGTGGGAAAGAGTATTTGCAAGCAATGGTAGATAGTGATTTATTTGAATTTGAGGAAAAGATAGATTGTATTTAGTGCGTATATGTAGCCGGATTGAGAACAACCCATGCGGGGTAATGAGCATGCCGTTAGTTTGTATTTACTGCAAATAAAGTTGGCGGGTAGGCGAAGCAATATAAAGGCTTGCCAACTTTGTTTGCAACCGGAAGTGTCGCACAACTCTTTTGTAATTGCTTGTTGGTTAAACGAATGCAATCTATTTACCTAAAAAGGCGGCATCACATTGATGCCGCCTTTTCTAAGTGCGTATTAGTTACCGGTGGTCTTATTCTTTAATAACGGCTTTAAGACTTGGTGCTGCCTTAAATGTTACTGTTTTTTCACCGTTAACGGTATCAACAGTAAATTCACCCAATCCACCTAGATCAATAGTTTGTCCATTCTTTAGTCCCATAACAATAGCAGCTTTTACGACATCAAATGCGAGGTATGCTTCATATTCGTTAGAAAATTTGTCGCTCATTGCTGTTGTCAGGTTGTTAACGATATTCTGTGTGTATCCGCTGATCGGATCATGCTTAACGCGCTCACGTACTGCTTCAATATCAGGTGCAATAACTTGGCATTCATCAGTTGAGCAGGACATACATACGCCGGGATAATCTTGGTTAGCCATGAATAACTCTCCTTTCTCTACAAATGTTGCATAAGAGTACCATGCTGAATTTGTTTTGGTCTATTTGATTGCGTATAGAATCTTTTGCAAAGCACAGAGCGGAGAATGTCAATTTGAGTTTTGTTCGAAGTGAAAATAGATGGTAACTAATGGTAGTATAAAGGAATTGCGCTTGACCCATACAATCTGTTGCGATAAAAATTCTCTACATTAGCCAACATAGCTCAGTCGGTAGAGCAACTGTTTCGTAATCAGTAGGTCGTCGGTTCAATTCCGATTGTTGGCTCCAGTAAATAAAGGCACTTGCAGATTTTTTCTGTAAGTGCCTTTATTTACGTTTTTAAAAGCTCTTTTTGTTGGGTAGAGCGTGGTAGGATTTTATAAAATAAAAACAACCTCCCCCAGTATGATACCGGAGGAGGTTGTTTCAGAATAACATTATGCCATTTTGTTTATTACTAACTGTCGAGTGTCGAACGGCTTATGATTTCATCTTGTACTTCTTTGCATAATTCAACGAAGAAAGCACAATAGCCCGCGACTCTAACAATGAGATTTCGATAGTCTTCTGGATGTTTTTGAGCTTGGATAAGCGCTTCGTTGTCAAGGTAGTTGAACTGCATTTGCGCGTTACCAAAAATAGAAGATGCCTGTAGCAGGCTTATCAATCCAGCTTCTGCTTCGGGTGTTTCCAGTGTTCCCTTCAGGAATTTGAAGTTGTGCGACATTCCTAAGCTCATGGATTCTACATTGAGCTTCGCAACAGAGTTGATGATGGCTGTAGGACCGTTTTTATCTGCACCTTGGGAAGGACTCATGCCGTCCGAAAGTGGAGAGTTACTTATGCGACCATCTGGAGTAGCAGCAATCATTTCCCCAAGAGGAGTGTTGAATGATTGGGACAGCGTTCCATGAATGAGGTGCGCATACAATGTCTTGTGCTGATTACTTGTTTTTTCTGTAAAGTCGATGATGTCTGCTGCAATCAGGTCTGCGTAGTCAAGGTTGTTACCGTATTTCGGAGCATTGAGGCAGTCCCGCTGTACCTGCTCATAGCCTTGCCAGTTGGCATCAAGAGCTTTTTTGAGTTCCGGTAATGTGTATTTTTTGTCATCGAAAACAAGTTTCTTGATTGCAGCCATACTATCAACATAGGTTCCGAGTCCGGCAAAAATAGTGCCTGGTCCACTGTAGAGTACAGCGCCACCTGCTGTAACGTCTTTACCACTCTGCATACATCCATCGACAAAGAGCGACATATACGGTGTCGGCATAGTGTCGCGGACAAGCTTCTGGTTAATGATAGTGCCCTTAGCCGTCACATCTAAAATATGGGCTATTTGCTTTTTTACTGCTGCATCAAAATCTTTATACGTTTCAAAATGTGAGATGTCTCCAGTATCCAAGCCAACTTTACCGCCGTAAGATTGCAGCACGCCCTGATTCAGAACAAATTCAATAGCGATAGGCCACTGAGTAAAGCCGCCCGCAGTCCATTGATGCACTCGTCCGGATTTTTGTGGCTCAACGCATCCCATCAGGCAGTAGTCGCGGGCATCTTCGTAATCAAACCCTTTTCGGAGCATCATTTTGATATGCGCGTCATCAAAATGGCATGCAGGCATCCCGTTGCCGGACTTAACTACTTCAACTACTTTTTGTAAATATTTTCGCGGTGATTGATTGTGGATTCGGCATGCAAGTGATGGCTGGTACATGCCTACTTTGCCGATGGCATCCATTACGAGGTATGTTAAATCGTTGGTACCATCGCCGCCGTGGCGCTTAACACCACCGACACAAAGGTTGATAAAAGGCATATACCCTGCAAAATATTGTGCTGTTGCGCTAGGGGTGTACCAGATCACTTCAGAGCACTTGAGAATAAAACAGCTCATCAGCTCGAAAGCTTCAGATTCGGTGAGTTGTCCAGAATCCATATCCGCAGCAAAGCAAGGGTATACATACTGATCGAAACGACCAAGCGAAGTGCTGCACTGGTTTTCTTCCAGCAAAAAGAGTGACTGGATAGTCCAGATGGCTTGCAGAGCTTCGTGAAATGTTTTTGGTGGATTAGCAGGAACAGTAGCGTTTACTTTGGCTATTTTTTCCAGTTCTTGTTTACGTGCAGGGTCTTTTTCTTTTTTTGCTAATTCCTTTGCGTAATCAGAAAGGCGATTAGCATAAATGAGGATTCCGTCACAGGTCTCAATAGCGGCTTCGTAGTGATGCTTTTTTTCAATTTCCTCAGCAGATAGGTCAGTGCGTTGACCCAATGCATCAAGATGTGCTTTTGCTTCAGCTCGTACGCCATTAATGCCTTTGGAAAACAGAATAATGTCATACCCTGGACTTGTGTCACCTCCACCACTTGTATGGTGGTAGGTTAAATCACTTACACAGGCTTCAGCAGAAAATTCCCAAATTCTTTCTTTCCTGAAAAGCTTTTCACATGCTTCGTCAATAGATCGTCCCTCCCAGAATGGGAACAACTCTTCGCGCATGATCTTTTTATCTTCTTCGCTAATTTCATATGGGTCTTGGGCGCGGGTGCTGATAGTGTCCAGTTCATCTCGAACCCATTTCCATGCTGTGTCAGGAGAGAACGCACCAGCGCGTGGCTTGCCGCATGGATGCCCGATAATGAGTTCTCCATCTTGGATGAGCATCGGCGCAGTTTCACAAGCCCGCTTAAAACCTTTAGCGCGGCGAATATTATTAGGCAGGTCAGGGTGCTCTTTTGTGACTTCTGTGTATGCTAATGCTCGTCCAATCGTAATGCTTGGCTTAACTTTCAGATATGCATCTTTAAGCCGTTGAATGCGTATAGGAAGTTGTGCTGTGTTGTCCGAACTAGCCTGAAATTCGTTTGTGTCGCAAGTGCAGGTCATAAAAAGTCCTTTTAATAACTAGTGCTTAATATTCGATCACGCCTGATGGTTTGGTTGTGCAGATTCACAAGATTGACAATATTCTATTCAGTATTTCGAAAATTAAAGTGGCACTATAGCAAAGGCTCTTTTTTTGTGAAGCCCCTACCGTAAGGGGAGGCTTTACATAAAAATATTATTGTACACCGCGCAGTACTTCGTGCTGGTTGTTAATGTCTGATGGTGGTATGGGCAGCATGGCTTATTGCTGTGCAAGAGCATATAGCATTACTTAAAACGTCGTATAAAGAAGGTTGTCTAGCGCGGCGTCGCTGTCGTGCTTACGATTCCATGAGCCAGCAATACCCCCTTGGCGCACTAGAAATACACGGTCAGCAAGTGATCGTGTTTGCGCAAGGCTATGGGAGACTACCAGCATAGGCAGGGTTGGTGCCAGTCGTAACAGAAGCTCTTCAATAAGCTTGGATGATTTATGATCAACTGAGGCTGTAGGCTCGTCCAGTAGCAGGATTTCCGGCTCAAGTGCGAGAGCTCTGGCAAGACAAAGTCGTTGCTGTTGACCGCCGGAAAGTGTCGTAGCAGCTGCTGGTAATCTGTCCTTAACCTCTTCAAGCAAGCCTACTTCATCAAGGACTCTTTCCATGTTTTTGCGAGCGTTATAATCGCTTGTTCCACGTACAAGTTTTTGTGGAAGCAACAGGTTGCGTTCAATTGAGACTGGAAGCACGTTTGGCGTTTGAAAAACCATTCCGACTCTGCTTCGTAAGAAATTGGGATCAGTTTTTGGGGAGGTTATTTCGACAGCTTCTCCACCAATGCGAACAACAATGCTGCCTTGGGTTGTGCATCCGTCAAAACAATCGTTCAATTTGTTTACTGCTCTAAGAAGGGTGGATTTTCCTGAGCCTGAACGCCCGACAAGAACGGTAAGCTCGTCCGGTTTTACGTCGAAACTTATATCTGAAACCGATGGATTTCCCTGAAAGGATACAGTTACATTGTTAAAAGATATGATGGAACTCATCCTTGTCTCCAACGGTTTTTCATTGTTGTGTGAAGCTTGTGTGCTAGCAGAAAAAGACTTGTGCTTACTGCAAGCAGAACTAGTGCAGCCCCGAAGCCACGTTGTAGTTCCTCGTGCGTTTGGTATTCAGCTGCTGTTGTATAGATAAAAAATGGTAAGGCTTCGTATGTATCGAACAGACTTCTTGGAAGTCCAGCGTTTGCCACAGCGCCAGTCAGCATGATTACAGCGGTATCTTCAGCGGCTCTGCCAATAGATAAAATGATGCCGCTCATAATCCCTTCACTGGCAGAAGGGAGTAAAATATGCCGTATGGTTTGTCCTTTGGAAAAGCCTAAACTGGCTCCCATGAGGCGTAAATCGTCGGACACGCCAGCCAGAGACGATTGCGTTGCTTGTACCATATAGGGGAGTGTGAGTAGTCCCATGCAAAAACCGGAGAGCAGAAGGCATGTTTTTGCATCAGGCATAATTGTGTGTCGTAAAAAAAGAATGAGTGCGAATCCAAATAACCCGATAAGAATAGATGGTATTCCTGCGAGCACTTCCATACAAAATGCGAATATATTACTCCAGCGGTCGTGTCCGAATTCATTAAGGTAGATACCGCAGAAGATGCCAAGGGGGATAGCTGTTATTCCTGCAAGCGCAATAATGGAAAGTGTGCCAAAACATGCAGGCCATATGCCGTCCCAAACTGGAGCAAAGCGGAAAATAGCATCCAGTGGCGGTGTTTCTTCAAAAAAGAGAGACAGGCTAATTGTCTCTCCCCCATGATGTACAAGAAATGCAATAAAACCAAGCACCCCAACCGTTGTTAGAAGCACACACAGCCAGCAAAAAAGGGTGAAAACTCGCTCTTGAAATCTCATCGTTGGTTTCCTGTAGTGTACCCAAGCAGTTTCAAACCCAGATTGACTAGAATTGTGTTCAAAAACAAGATTAAGCCGCACGCAAAAAGAGATAAATAGGCAAGGCTTTGACTGTCTGCTGCAACAACCAAGGCGATGTGTGCTGACATTGCTCGTAGTGAATCAAAAATAGATCCCGGAACCTGCGGAGCGTTGCCTGCCAGCATAAGCGGGATCATGGTGTCACCGATTGCTCTACCAAATCCTAGTACGGCTGCGGCTGCGAATCCTTTCCGTGATGCTGGCAGTACAAAGTACAAAAGCCGTTGTGCTGGATTTAAGCCAAGCGCCATAGCTGTGAGTGTTATTTTTTGTTCTACAAGAGCAAACTGGCTATGCAGCATGAGCACAATGGTCGGCATACTTAACACTGCTAAGCCGATTGTTGCCGCCAACCAAGAAAATCCGCTTCCATGCTGAAATATGTCGCGAATAAAAGGAACCAAAACAAAAACACCAACAAACCCGTATACAACGGTTGGTATGCTGGTCATAAGTTTTATAATTCGCAGTGCATAACGGGCGAGTATAGGAGGTCCCATTCCGTGTACAAAACAGCAAATGCCAATTGAAATTGGGAAGGCAACAAGGAGAGCAGAGGTGGCTAACAGTAGCGAGCCGACAACCATAGGCAGGATGCCAAAATGCCCTTGAAAAGGTCGCCAGTCCCATGTCAGCAAATTAGATAGAGCTTCTATGTGCAGCAGAGGCAGGCAAAACCATAGTAAGAATGCGAAGATGCAGAGGACAATAGCTGCGGAGAGTGCAGCAGAGCTACGGCAAAGAAAAAGCCACAGCGATGGTGAGTTTTTTATTTGATGATTCATAACTAAAACAGGTGGAACGCAAAAAAGCGCTCCACCTGCCTACAAAACTACATAGGGATGTAGCCGCTAGACTTGATAATATCGTGAGAAACAGGGCTGGTAATGAAGTCTACAAAGCTCTTCACAATACCAGTAGGGTTGCCTTTTGTGTTCATGTAAAGTTTACGCACTACAGGGTACTGTCCATTTTTAGCGGTTTCCTGAGTAACAACAACGCCGTCGAGGTTTGGAGCTTTAACGCTGGAGTCAAGGTGACCAATGGAAACATAGCCGATAGCATTCGGATCGCGGGAAACAGCAGACTTCATTGCACCGTTTGAAGGAACAATGTTAGCAGAAGTAGCTACTGCGCCTTTTTTGAGGAGTTTTTTCCAGTAAACAGCACGAGTGCCACTAGATTCATCACGGCAGTATAAGTTGATTGGAGCATCGTTGCCGCCAATTTCTTTCCAGTTGGTGATAGTACCAGCAAAAATAGCACGAACCTGTTCGCTGGTTACGTTTTTGATAGGGTTATCTGCATGCATTACTGTTGCAACACCATCAATTGCAAATGGGAACAGAACAAGACCGTATTTAGACTGTTCTGCATCACTCGCTTTACGACCGGAGTTACCGATATTTACCAGACCTTCACCCACTTTCTGAATACCAACACCAGAGCCGCCGCCAGCGATTGTAATGCGAATATCCGGATTAGCTGTCATGATTTTTTTAGCAGCTTTTTTCATGACAGGGATGTGAGCTGTACCGCCAGCAATGGAAATAGTTCCTTTTTTGCCTTTAAAGTCATCTACACCGTTTGCAAAAGCAGACTGGAAGCAGAATGCACAACAGAGCAGTGCAAGAAAGAAAAGAGAAGATAACCGTTTCATACGAGACTCCTGTTACATATATAAATATGGATACGTTACGTTTGCCAAAATTTAGATGCGGGAACATACCGTATCCTTTCTTTTTCTGACCAATAGAAAATATAGATCGAAATAGTCGCTAAGTATTTAAAAAGTCAATAGAGAGAAAGAGAAAGGACACGCTGTGGACTGATGCCGGACAGAAAAAAAGAGTCTGTTTTGCTGGGCGGAGACCCAAAGACCGTCAAAGTTGGGGCAACTTTGCGATGAAAGAAATGTTGCCCCAAAAAGTTGCCCCAAATTCATAGGTTACCAGTACTGTTTTTCCAAAGAAGTGACAGAATGGAGCAGCCGAACCCCCTTGAAACAAAAGAGCCGCCAAGCACTTATAAGCACTTAGCGGCATCTATGAAATGTCCTCTTGGTGGAGGCGGCGAGAATCGTAACTCGCAGCAGAATGTACACTCGAAAACGTGTACAGGCAGGGCTTCTGGCTTGTCTCCAAGACAAACCATGTCCCAAAATGTATGAGCATAGCTAGCATTAGAATGTACTAGAAATCAAGAGGTAGTGCATAAGAATTTCTCATTGAAATGTTTCGGCATCCTGCTGCACATTGCCGTAAGTTCGATTCTTAAAGTGGGAATCGAATTGGGGTTCGGATATGGATAGATTCGCTTGTTCTTAATAGTTTGTATTTATTGTATAGTGAGCATGGTGTTAAGATTCATGGGCGTGCTGTAATGAGTCCTGAACCATAGGAATGGATAAGTTGTAAGAGGGGATTGGTATGCGAATAGTTGCGATGTCCGATTGGAATGAAAGCAAACCGCAGGACGTTCTTTCTGCCGTTGAAAGTTTAGCGCCAGATTGTTTTATTTTTGCTGGTGATGGACTTCCGACTATAAGCAAAAAAACTGTAACAGACATACGTGATGCAACTAAGCTTAAAAAATTTTTATACGTACAAGGGAATCATGACCTTGAGATAGAAACATGGTGGGGACAATTGAGCGGAGTTGAGTGCTTGAACAATAAACTTGTCTTAGTAAATGGGATTCCCATTGTTGGCTACTCAGGGATAAGCAATAAGTCTCATTTTCATTCAAGCGTCCATGGCCATTGGGTGTTCTGCCGAGAGAAGAATTTAGAAAAAGATTTATATAGCCTTCTTGAAGGTATGAATGGACGAGCAATTTTAGTTACGCATATGCCTCCGCATGGAGTACTTGATTTTAGGTTTGGTATTGGTCATTTGGGGTCAAGAGCTTTAAAGAGAGTTGTCGAGAAGAAAGTTCCTCTCGTACATATTTTTGGTCATATTCACTCCTTTGGTGGAGCTAAAAGGAAATTCAAGTCGACTCATTGCTTTAATGTTGCTTCTTTCGAGAAGGAGACCTCTGCTAGAATAGTTGCCATAGATATAACAGCCAAAAGTCTAACAGGCTTTCACGTACAGGCTGTTCCTTCCAGTAGTTCAAGCGACTTGTTGCTATTATATAATATTTCCCAAGCACAGACTTTAGATGAAATTAAACGGATAAGGTGTGTGCCGAGTAAAGAAAAAAAACAGTCTTACTTTTCCGTTGATACGGACAAAAGAATGTTGCGGCTAAGATTGCCTCAAATTGCTCAGTGTATGAAAGAAAAAGTAGGCGGTAGAATTAGTCCTAATATAGTTCGTGAACTCGATGAGCTTGAGCGTTCACCATTTACGCGAGTGAGCGTGCGTAATTTTTTTTTGAATGAGTGCCTTCCTTGGCCAAAAGGGTTAACCCCAAGGTTGATGCTTGATTATTATGATAGTGGTGTAAGTCCCCGTAAAGAAAGTTCTCCTACACGTTTGTTGGAAGGTGCTGGTTCTCGGTCTAGAAATGCTGCCAGAAAATTTATTCTTGAAAAAATTTGTATTGAAACAGGTAGATACTGTGTAGATGTTGACAGGTTGTATAAACTACCTGCAGTAGCTTCTAGTTTTTTTTCGGCAAAGTGGATTCCTGATTCTGACAATATTATTGCGGCATCGCTAGTTACTGAGCAAGGGCTTGTTAAGTTTACGAAAGAGAAAAAAATAAAGACTGTAGAGCGAAAAGTACAAAAAGAAGCTAGAGGCTCCCTTGTGACTTTGGGCAAAGGTTATAAATCATATTTTGATTTTGAGGACGTAATAAATTTCAGTCATGTTTTTTTTGAGGCTGTTGGGGTTGGCAATAAGAGAAAGAATTTTTCTACGTTGAGTGAAATTACTCAGTTGATTTTGGGTGGTGACATTTCTTATGCTCCTCAATTTATATTAGATTCAGAGTTAAAAAAGAATCTTTCAATCACGCTACATTTTTTGGATTGTGCAGATAAAGAGTTTCTACATTCGTTGCTAACTAAGTGTTGCGTCAGCGAGGCTCTTTTAATGAGAGATGCTTCTACGGCCTTTGGAGGTAGTTCGAAACTATCTAAAAAACATTTTGTGCTTTGTCGTTTTGATTTTGAAAGTAATGAGGTCTGCATTCAAGAATAGGCAGGTGAAAGAAGGGGGGAGTGGTTACGGAGTAGCTACATGAGAGGGGCACGGGGTACCTTGGTTGCTACCTCATCTGCGTCCTGCGGTTCGCCTTTGACTACGTGGTTGAAGGTCTGGGTGACTACCATGTGAAAGTCGAAAGATACCCAAGCAGCGTAGGAGAACAGGGCAATGCGGGTAGCGAGGGACTGGAAAACCTTACCTTTTACCGCCCGCAAATTTGCGGTCGCTGATAAAGCTTGGCGTATGTTGTCTTGTTACTGGCTAGGGCGTTTGGCTTCAGGTTTATGGGATAGAATGATAAGGGAGTAGATACCGGATTGTTAATGGTTTTGAGGTGTCGAGTCTGACCCGATGAATTGTCGGGACAGGTGTTAACTTCATCTTTGTCCAAGTATATTGTTCCATCGTTGGTGTTACGGAAGTCAAAGCTTACACAAACATCCTTCGCTACGAACTAAGGTTCACCTTCTTTGCTGATGGGGGAACCTGTCCAAAAGCCCCATGTTCAAAGTTCATAATCTCAGTCATAAATTCTCCATAAAAAAAGGGAGACTCGTTCTTGAGCCTCTCTTAAAATTGGATTCCCACCTTGTTGGTTACACTCAACCGCAACTACAACGTCGGACAACTCTCTAATATATGCAGGTCTCGTAGGGTAGTCAGGGCTACTTGTTTTGCGTAGTACGCCTTCTATAGGTATGAAAAAGAGGGAAGGTCGTCTTGAAAAGGTTGATGAGCCGTTGAATGCCGATAGACTTAAGACGCTGCTACCGCTTACGAACTATGACGCTTTACAGAGACTGTGCAGTGTGGTTCATACCCTTGTTAAGTAGTTCTCTTCTATCCTTATTATAAAGGAAGATTTTCTTGTATTCGTCTTCTTTCTTTGCAGCAGTATCCCTGCAAGCTAGGGTTTTGATGCTTGAGTTCCGCGAACCATTCAAGCTCTGTAAGAACGTTTAATACCAACTACAACTGTGTCGATAGGACAGAACGAAAACTTCATGGGATGCCTTTAAACAGTTCATGTACGATGTCATGGGCTCTTGTGCATCAATGCAACGAGTACGCCTATCGTTGCTTGTTCTGTTCTGTAGCAAGAATGTGATAGCTTTTTTGTATTACTATTTAAAATACTAGATACTATATACTATTTAGTATCTAGCATGTGCTATATTTAAATTTTTAAAATACAAACAGCTCACTGTAAAGTTCAATGGTTAATTAAAAAAATAATTTGAGTTCATTTTTAATATGCTACTTCATTTTAAATTACTTTTATGTAGATTAAAACTTATTTATTATGGAGATAGTATTATGCTTTGTGAAATTAATGAACTTAAAAAGGAAGGGAATGGGTATTACTATGCAAATTTTGAATATGAAGATAGAATTATAAATAAAAGTCTTAAAACTCGTGATGTAATTGAGGCAGTGCATAAGTTATATTTGTTGTTAAAAGAATATGAAGATGACGATGAAACATCACTGAGGCTTTCTGAGGCGTTAAATCGTGCCTATGAAGAGCGTTATAAAGAATATGCTGACTCAAGAACCCCTTGTGCTCATATTGAAAAGATAATTTCGATAATTGGAGATATGAAGTTGAAAGATATTTCTGCAAGGCATCTTAATGAAATCCAAAATACTTTAAAAAGAGAAGGAAAAACAAAGACAACTATAAATAGGTATATGGCTCACTTAAGCGTGATTTTTACTCTTGCAAAAGAAGAGTGGGAAGTTCTGAGCACTAGTCCTAGGGTCAGAAAGCATCGAGAGAAAGGGAGTAGGACTTATATTCTTAATATGGAAGATGAGAAGCGGCTTTTCAGTTGGTTTAATAGGCATAAGCCGTTGACGAATAATGGGACTGCACTAGATGGATGGCATTATGCAGATTTTATGATGGTATTGCTTCACACTGGTCTGAGGTTATCTGAAGGGATTATGCTTCGTGTTGGAGATATACAGGGTGACCGGTTAAATGTTCGGGCTGAAAATGCAAAAAGTCATGTTGCTCGAACAGTTCCTTTGTCATTAGAAGCGCAACAAATTTTGGTACGTCGTAGTGAAGGGCTTGAAGAGCCAGAAGCATTTTTGTTCGATGGCATGAAGAAGGATACAGCAGGAATGAGGATGCGATTAGCGAAGGCTGCTTTGAAATTAGACCATACCGATCTAGGTTGGCATTCGTTGCGCC
Organism: Halodesulfovibrio sp.; assembly: GCF_025210605.1. Lineage (NCBI taxonomy): Bacteria > Pseudomonadati > Thermodesulfobacteriota > Desulfovibrionia > Desulfovibrionales > Desulfovibrionaceae > Halodesulfovibrio > Halodesulfovibrio sp. The sequence goes on from NZ_JAOARI010000024.1 coordinate 112,883, forward strand.
ATACCTGTGCCACTCGGCTGTTACGTGCTGGCGCTGATATTGTGACAGTTCAAAGCTGGCTTGGTCATGCTGATATAATGACTACACGTAGGTACTTGAAATTAGTCGATGGTGCTTTGGATGAGGCTTTGGTTAATATGCTTAAAATGTTTGGGGGAAAGAAGGAAGAATAGCATTTTTGGATTTTCTCCACACTCGTTTGGACTATCCGTGAGTGTTTTATTGGATATCTAAGACCTATAGCTGTTAACTGGCTACGGGTCTTGTTTTTTCTTAGTGTGGGTGTGGGTGGGGCAAAATGTTATGACTAATATAAGGTCTTATGCTGCGCTTACGGGATATAAAAGTATAACGTTTTTACCTCACTACATTCTGAAATGTTTGAGGGGGTAATTGGGATACCTTCACATCTTGGTATTAAGAGTCAGTCGCTAGCAAAGATTATCCACAAGGAAAAATCCAAGAGCGTGTTCTGCGAGGTGTCATTATTGGATAGCAACTATGTAGCTAGATATAATAGCACGTGTACTTGTGATGATTTCTGCAAGAAGGGCGGAGTGCTACTAGGGGCTGATGGGCTACCTTAGTAATTTTTAAATGGTATCGTGAAAAGCTTAATATTCAGGATGCGGATACTGGCTTTCCAGAGGATTCAAAGTTGGAAATAACAGGTACGAACTGATGGGAGCCATACCCTCGAATTAGGCTTGCTCAACCCATCCGCAGAATTCTGTAAGGGGCGGAATGGTATTGGGCTCATGTCACTCTGGCTCGGTGCTACGTCTTTTTAGGTGGTGTTGCAAAGAACTTCTTAATAGTACCTGCTGTGTTGTGTATAGGCGTTGGCATAAGGGGGGAGCCTTTGGAAGTGAATAAGGTGGTGCTAACAGGCAATAAAAAAGCGTCTGGTAGTAACTCATGTAGCTACAGCCAGACGCATTATGTTTTGTATGGAAATGAGGAAGCTAAACAAACATTCCTTGTAGTAAGCCTTTCTTAAATTCTTTTATAGCTTCGAGTTGCTTGTCGAGAGAGTCAATTTTTTCGTCGATGTCTGAGAGGAAGTTGGTTATTTTTTCCTGCTCTGCTAACATAGGAATTTGTATTGGCATTTCAAGAAATGTTGCAGCATGAATTCTTTTTGCTTTTCGGCTTCCGTCAGCTTTCTCACCGAATTTTTTATAGAAGTTCTTTTGAGAAATTCTTTCCAGTAAAAATGCTGGAGAAGCTAAAGGTGAAATTTCAAAACAAGGCAAATCAACAGTGGATTCATATCCGTCTAATTCTTCGGGGATGATGCCAAAAGCACAGTTTAAGAAGTCCAGTTTGCTATATATGAACTGATTTTTTTTACGGACATAGTATTGTGTGTTTTCACTACCAGCGCGTACTTCATTCTTTGCAAATACACCATTACGCCAGAGCTTAACCGTAAGTTTTCTGGCATTATCTCCGGTACTACCTTTGATTTTACTTTCAGTAAGAATGTCTCCTACCGTTTTTTCTTCCCAATCAGGAAACGCATTGCCGTCATCGTCCTTGAAACGGATTTCTTTCGAGAATAGCTTCTGCATACAGCCTTTCTTGTATTGCTGCATACATTCCTTTTGCTTTGCTAAGTTTTCAATCTTAACATCTACGTCGGACAGGAAGTTTGCAATCTTTTCTTGTTCGAGAAGGGATGGGTGAGTAATTACGAAATTCTCGACATCTGCCTTTGTTATGTTAGGGTCTTTTCGGCTACTAGCCGCTACCCGTCTCCATTTTTTTACGTTGTGGTTGAGATAAGCTAACAGGAATTGGGGGATGATTTTTTTTGTGTCGAGAGTAATTCCTGAGATAGCTTGGTTTATGGCAGCGTCAAAATTTAAAAGCCCAGTACGACCAATTTGATTAAAACCTCCATACATGGCGATTAAGACTGTTCCTTTGGGAAGTAGTGAGCATGATGTTTCTTCAAGACCAAGTTCTGTAAGTGCTTCACTTGTGCTATGAATTATGCCGTTAGTTAGGTCTAGAGTTTTTAGCCAAGGTATCCCTCCTGTCTGAGTGAAGTAGATAGCTCCTTTACTACGAGAGGGAGTGGCACCGGATTTGATTTTTCCTATCTCTTTTATTTTGCTTTTTATCCAACTGTCGTGGAAGAGTGAAAAACGAAGCGAAGGAATATTTTCTTGTCCCATGCTATTCTCCCTTACACATAAATACAGGCGCAGGAATACCAAGCTCCTGACAATTTTTCAGGATACTGCTGTCTAAGTTTGCTGTAGCAGCTTGCAGGGTGTTTAACTCTGCAACTACAGCTGCAAGGTCTACAGGCTCTTCTTCTTCAAAGGTGTCTACGTAGCGAGGAATGTTGAGGTTGTAGTCGTTTTCTGCAATTTCCTCCATTGAGGCTATGTAAGCATATTTGTCTACATCCTTACGTTCTGTGTAGGTCTCAATAATCTTTTCAATATGCTCTGGGAGAAGTTTATTTTGTGTTTTGACTTTTTCAAAGTCATTGGATGCATCAATGAACATAATGTTGTCAGACTGTTCACGGCATTTTTTGAACACAAGAATACAGGTAGGGATGCTAGTGCCAAAAAAGATGTTTGCAGGTAAGCCGATAACAGCATCGAGCCAGTTCTTTTCTGTGATGAGGTATTTGCGGATAACACCTTCAGCAGCTCCACGGAAGAGAACTCCGTGCGGCAGAACTACAGCCATGGTGCCCTTGTCGTCGAGGTGGTAGAGCATATGCTGGACAAAGGCAAAGTCTGCTTTGGTTTTTGGTGCAAGCTTACCGTACTGAGCAAAGCGTTCATCAGAAAGGAATAAGTTAGATGCTGACCATTTTGCAGAGAAAGGAGGGTTGGCAACAACTGCTTCAAACTTCTTAGAGCCATGCAGTGGGTCTTCTAACGTATCCCCTTGCTGAATGTCGAACTGGTCAAACTTAACATCGTGCAGCAGCATGTTCATTCGAGCAAGGCTGTGGGTGGTAGAGTTGTTCTCTTGTCCGTAGAAGTGTCCAACATCTACATGTCCTTCACGGGCAATACGAAGCAGCAAAGAGCCAGAGCCGCATGTTGGGTCATATGCGCTGCTGATACGTGTTTTATTCTGCGTAACGATGCGTGCGAGAATAGAACTTACTTCTTGCGGAGTGTAGAATTCTCCAGCTTTTTTGCCCGCGCCGGATGCAAATTGACCAATAAGGTATTCGTAAGCATCGCCAAGAATATCGGCTTCACTGTCTTCAATGCGGAAGTCCAGTTCTGCTAGCTTAGCAAAAATTTTGCCTATCTTTTTGTTCTTAGCTTCAACGGTCTTACCAAGTTTTACAGAGGTAAGGTCTACATCATCGAAGAGTCCCATAAAGTCGTCTTCTGAGTCTTCGCCCTGAGTAGAGTCTTCAACCTTTTTCAAAGCCTTGGAAAGGTCGTCCAGAATGAACTCGCCTTTGTCTATCTGCTCAACGAAGTGATGAAAGAGGTATTCAGGCTCAAGAAAGTAGCCAAGGATTTTGATGGATTCGTCTTTCAACGCTTCCTGTAGTTCTTCATCGCCACTTTTCCATACTTCAGTGAAGGTCATGCCATCATCTTTGAGCACTTCGTTAAGGGTGTAATCAATCTTTTCAGAAAGGAACTTAAAGAAGATGAAGCCGAGGATGTAGTTTTTAAATTCATCAGGGTTCATGCTGCCACGAAGCTCGTCAGCGATGTCCCACAATTTTTGGTGCAGCTTGCGTTGTTCAGGACTCATAATGTGTGTCTCAATGGGTTACATTTTAAATTTATCAATAAGGGCATTCAGCATAGTAAGAATGCCTTTTTTCTTTGTTCTGCGCTTGAGTAAGCCAAGTGATTCAGTGAATGCTTCATCAAGGATAGATTCATCTTTTCTACCTGAGAACTCGTATTCATCTATAAAAGCACGGAGTTTGTCTTCATGCAGATTTTCACGCTTGGCGAGAGCTTTAAGCTCTTTTTGTTTTTTCTTTTCTAAGAACTTGGCAAAGTTGGTTTCGACGTCACCTTCAAGGTTGCTGTGTTTAGCAACAAACGCTTCCACAAGCTCCTTCTTGCTCTTAAGTTCATGAGAGTCATTAATCTTTTGAATGATAAAGGCTTTGTCTTTCTCGAAGCTCTTTGAGTCTGGATCGAGTTCATTAAGCAGTGAAAGAATGTAGTCCACGTTAATGTTATCTTTACGGAGCAGCTCAATTTCAAAGTCGATGTCATCAAGGACAGAAACTTTTTCAGCTTCAGCTCTGTTCACTACTTCGTCGTACAAGTCACGGTACTTGCTGGTGTAGTCTTCAACTTCTTGTTCGGTGATTTTTACATCGTCAAAGGTGAAGTCTACAAAGGAGGCAAGGCGTGTTTTAATACGTAGCAATGCTCGGAACACTTCAATAAAGTTCTTTTTGTCCTCTTCGCTTTGAAGGTCGTCAATGGACTCAAGCGTAGGGTAGGCTCCCTTTACCATCTCAATGAGCCTATTGAACTCTTCAAGGTGCTCTTCATAACTTTTCATGAGGACTTCTTCTAGCGGGCTTTTGTCAGAGAAAAGCGTTACCGCTGTGTCTACAGCCTTTTTAATAGGGCGGTAGCATACGACGTTACCGTGCTTTTTCTGTTCATTATACAAGCGGTTAGTGCGACTAAATGCCTGAATAAGCCCGTGGTGCTTGAGGTTCTTGTCTACATAAAGAGTGTTGAGCGTCTTGCTGTCAAAGCCCGTGAGGAACATATTGACCACAATAAGAATGTCAATTTGTTTTTCCTTCACACGTCTCGCTACGTCGATGTAGTAAGAGTTGAAGCTGTTCTCTTTGCCGCTGGTGGTGCTGAAGTTTGTGCCGAACTGGGTGTTGTAGTCCTGCATAAAGGATTCAAGCATGTCCCGCGAGCTTTGTGTCTTTTCTTCCCCAGCATATTCTTCAGGGTCTTCATTTGCTCCAAAAGAGAAGATAGTAGCGATAGTAAGGTCATGCTTATGCTTCTTGAACTCTTCGTAGTACTTAATGAGCACAGGAATACTTTTAACAGCAAAGATAGCAGTGAAGTTGCGGTCAAACGTTTTTCGACTGTGATTTGAGAGGATGTGGTCGGTTACAAGGCTGATACGTTCAGGAGCTTGGAAAATTTCCTCAGTATCAATTGCTTCTACTTCAGCATCGCTGTCGTCTGCGCTTTCGTTTTGCTTGAACGTCTTGATGTATTCAACACAGAAGCCGAGCACGTTCTCGTCTGAGATAGCATCCTGAATAATGTACTTATGAAGGCACTCGCCAAACAGAGATTTGGTTGTGTTCTGGCGGTGTCCGTCTTTATCCACTAAGCCGCCACTAGAGGCGTTTTCAGCGAAGATAGGTGTGCCTGTGAAGCCGTAGCACTGATGATTGGTAAAGAATTTTGTAATGGCTGTGTGCATGTCACCAAACTGAGAACGGTGGCATTCGTCAAAGATGAAAACAACACGCTTCTCTTTAACGCACTGTAGCACTTTGCTATGGCGTTCTGCGGAAATAGCACGGGTAAGCTTTTGAATGGTTGTAACAATAACTTTTTGTTCTGAGCCAAGGTGCTTAACAAGGCTGGACGTATTCTCAGAGCCAGACACAGAACCGTCTGAGAAGTGGTTAAACTCTTTTGTCGTCTGGTAGTCGAGGTCTTTACGGTCTACAACAAATACGACCTTATCTACTGTGCCTTTCTCTGCAAGTAGCTGGGCAGTCTTAAACGATGTAAGAGTCTTTCCTGAGCCTGTAGTGTGCCATATATAGCCGTTCTGTGCTGCTGCATCTACACTTTCAGAGATGGCTTCTGCTGCATAGAACTGGTACGGACGAAGCACCATAAGGCAGCGGTCTTGCTGGTGTAGCACAATGTACTTGGCAATCATCTTGGAGAGGTGGCAGCGTTCTAAGAAGCTATCTGCAAAATCAGAGAGGTTGTTAACTGAAGTGTTTTCTTCATCTGTCCAAGCGAATATTTGCTTGCTGCTCATGGACTTGTTGTTTGCAAAGTAGCGTGTATTGACTCCGTTGCTAACAACAAAAATTTGGATGTAGGCAAAAAGTGACTTTTCGTAGGAATCTTTTTTGTAACGACAAATCTGGTTGAACGCTTCTTTGATTTCCTTGCCACGGCGTTTAAGCTCAACTTGAACAAGCGGTAGCCCATTAATAAGAATAGTTACGTCGTACCTGTTCTCGTATCTGCCAGCGTGGTTGGTCACTTGGTTAGTCACTTGGAAGCGGTTTTTGCACCACTCCTCGCAGTCTAAGAACTCGATATAGATAGTCTCGTTGTCACGGTGTAGCTCAAACTTATCTCGAAGTTTTAAAGCCTTCTTGAACGTACCGCCACCATCAAGGTGGGTAAGAATGCGTTTGAACTCTTCGTTCGTGAGAGAAACGTTATTGTGCTTTTCAAGCTGCTCTTTGAAATTAGCTTCAAGAGCGTCAAGGTCGGGAATGGTGACTTGCTCATACCCACAGGAAGAAAGCTGTGCGATGAGATTCTTTTCTAATGCTGCTTCTGATTGCGTACTCATACGAATCCTACATAGTTATAACTGATATAATTAAGAGAACGCAGGCAGATTTACAGGCAGCTAAGGCTTTGTCAAATATTGTGATTGAAAAATAGTAAAAATTTCTTTTGGGTTATACGTATAAGAACTGCCGCCAAATCTCCCCCATGCGGTGTCTACTGTCCTTGGCAGGGTAAATCTAATTGTGTCTTGAGGTCAGCGTGAGCATATGCTGAATCTTTTTTTGTAATAAGGAGGGTAGAGGGAAATTAGACGGGAAGGGACATTTGGGTTCGGTTGGCTAGTGAAAGCTGTCAGGGCAACCTACACCCTGCCTTGACACTTCATGGTTGACACTTTTCATATCTATACGTGTCCAACTCACGTTGTCAAAATGCCAGTTTGACATTTTTTGTCAAAGGTCATAGATGTTGCCTTGACACTTTGGAGGTAGTCATGAGTCACCACATTGCATACATTCGAGTTAGCTCTATTTCACAGAATACAGAACGCCAGCTAGATGGGCTTGAGTTTGACGCTACATTTGAGGAGAAGGTTAGCGCGAAGGATACAAAGCGACCAAAGCTTAAAGAATGCCTTGAGTATCTCAGAAAAGGGGATACGCTACATGTCCACAGCATTGACCGTCTTGCACGAAACCTTCAAGACTTACTCTCTCTCCTCAATTCGCTGCTAGACAAGGGCGTGACCGTAGAGTTCCATAAAGAAGGATTAAAGTTCACTGGCAAGAACGACCATATGCAAAATCTTCAGCTACAGATTATTGGCGCGGTAGCTCAGTTTGAGCGAGAGCTGATTAAAGAACGTCAGCGAGAAGGTATCGAGTTAGCAAAACGTGCAGGAAAATATAAGAAGCCAAAACCTAAGGCTCTGACAGATAAACAAGTCATGGATATTATGTCACGAAAGGCTTCTGGAGAATCAATAGCCTCGCTAGCCCGTGAATATGGGGTTTCAAGGCAAACCATCTACACAAGTCTCAACCGTGCAGATTTAAACGGCAGTTAGCACAAAGGAAAACACTCTATCCTTTTAATAAGGTCGCAACAATGTTTGACATCAGGCAGAACTAAGCCAAGATACATGTAACCACCTATTTCCCCTAGCTATTTGAGGGTGAGACATTTTTTTACTAAATTTTAGTTCCGGAAAAGTTACGGGAAATGCACCGCATCACTCGTCCGTGAGTACGAAGTATCGAGGTAGACCATCTACATAAACCTAAGCAGAACTTACTGGATTAGCAATACATACTCTCTCATCAATCTTGGTGGGAGAGTATTTTTGTGCCTATACACACGCTAGATTCTAGACCTAGTGGAAATGCTTTCATGAGTTTGCAATGAATCTTTTAGTCGTGTTACAGCCGTTAGATTCTCTGCCCTGATTTATGTCCCTGCTTTTGTCTGCTGGGGGTCGGGGTGAATAACTATAGCTATGGACACACTATGTCATCAACAAACACTGACACCGCAACCATGGAAGGGCGTCTTTTTCGAAATGCAATGCGTGGCTGTATCAACTGTGGGGCTGAGCGTTCTGGATTCTCTAAGTACTGCGACAGATGTAAAGGACTTATGTACCGATGGGGGCACACCTCAGGACGCGCTTTAGAATGCTCTGAGTACACAAAAGAAAGGGATTACACACTAAACCTCATAAAGCAGAACTACGAGCAGCACGAAGGACTACAGCAGTCTGTCAAGATGGTAGACACTTGGCTTGAAAGAGGAGCCTTTCCATTATTAGCCAACCACTCAGCAGAAGGAGTAGACGGGCGAAGCTTGTTTACAGAGCTTGCTGCGGTCTACACGTTTCACGCTGTTAACCCTGTAGCACGTAACTTTATGGGAGGATGGGAGGCTCTATACATTCAGTTAGCACAAAGAGCCATCGCAATGGTTCCCAAGTCTAAGCGAGCTTGCTGGGCTACCCCTCCAAAGAAACGTGACCTCGGCTACGCTTTCTTTATCTACCTTAAACCTATTTTCATGAACATTGCTTCAAGCTATGGAGAAAGTCTTCGCAAGCAGGCAACACTTAAAACGCAGATGGAGGAGCCGTTTTCATGTGTGTAGCTCAGGTTGAGACAAGCGAGGAATACGCAAAGCGTGTAGCTAAAGCCAAAGACCTGCACCGCTCGTTTCCTTTGATGAAAACCTTATGGAGTGAATCCGACGAGGTGCGACAGCTAACAGAAGTCTTGCTAGAACAAGTTCGAACAGTGAAAGCTCGCAAGCGATTTAAAAAGGATAGCTACGAGAACAACCTCATTGTCCTGATTGGCAACCTAGTTAAAGCTTATACGTATGATAACATGTGGGTTGCCTATTCAAGGTCGCCTAGAGGCTACAGAGATGCTCAACGATACAATCCTGCAAATGTCTCACGCAACATGGCACAACTCACTACAGACCTTGTGGAACTTGGCTACTTAAGACAAGAAATTGGCACAGAGGTAGGGTTTCAAAAATACTGCTCACGGGGAAAGGCTACCTCTAAGCTCTTAGCATTATGGAAGTCCTACGGAATAACCTACGACCTATTTCATGAACATCCAGAAAGTGAGCTTCTACTTCTCAAGAACTTTAAGACCAAGCAGCCACTCTATGTCGACTATGAAGAAACTAGCGAAACGCAAGCTATGCGTAACAATCTGATAGAAATCAACAACTACATCGAAAAGCAAAACATCTCCTTAAACATCAGTGACGATACATTCGAAGAGATGATTAAAGGGATGGAAGAAAAGGAAGAGAAGAAGAAAGGCTTTATTTCATGCAGAGCTAAAGTTGCTTTTGATAGAATTCGCCTTAAGCGCATTTTTAACAACTGTACCTTCAATCACGGAGGTAGGTTCTACCATGCGTGGTGGCTTGAAGTCCCTAAAGAGTACCGAAAGCATATCACCATTAATGGACATGAGACTAGAGAGATTGATTACTCCACTCTACATCCTAGCATCCTATATGCTTGGAAAGGGTTATCTACTCCTACTGCCCCGTATGGAATAAGTGGTTATGGCAAAAGACTACGTCCTGCTATCAAGCTTGCAATGCTTATTATGCTCAATGCTAACTCTCGCCAAGCGACACTTAAAGCAATACGCAACAAGCTTAAAGACACCTTCGAAGAGTTCGAAGACTCCCAAATGGTTCGTAAACTTCATGACGCTATCAAAAAAACTCATGCTCCAATTGCAGAGTATTTCAACTCAGGCATCGGGGTCGAGCTACAGCGTATTGATTCAGACATAGCGGAACGTGTAATGATGAGGCTCAATGGACTACGCCCCACGGTAGCTCTACCTGTACATGATAGTTTCATAGTTCCAGCATATGCTGAAGAGTTTGCAAAGCAGGTTATGCTTGAAGAGTTTGAACGAGAATTGAAACAAACAACTCAGGTAGATTCGAAGATTGATAAGAAGACGAAGGCTATTCGCAATGAGCTTAAGAGTGGCACGCTTCGCATTCCTACTACCCTCGACATTGGAAGTATGATTGATAGTGGTGATAGTAGGTGGATATGGGAGATAGATATGGAGGAGGGGGAGGGTATGGCTATATAATAGGTATACTCTATGTCATTACCGGACTATTTAAGAAGCTGTCCGTAAAAGGCTCTCAGGGAATTTCCTTGGGAGCTTTTTGTTTGGGTGAACTCTGGATGTTCACAGCAGGTTCTGGCATCGGTAAATCCACAGTAGTCAATGAGATTGGCTACGACCTCCTTATGAGGCACGGTGTAAAGCTCGGCATTATGGCTCTCGAAGAATCGGTGAGAGACTCTGCTGACCGCTACATCGGAATCCAATTAAACAAGCGTGTAGGTCTTACACGTAACGGCATCTCTCAAGACCAGTACAAGAAAGCATGGAAGACTTCTCTCGGTAACGGGAAGGTATGGCTCTTTGACCATTGGGGTTCGACTGACATTGATAACCTCATGGCAAAGCTACGCTACATGCTTGTAGGTCTTGGTGTAGACTTCCTTATCCTCGACCATATCAGCATCGTAGTATCCGATCTCGATACCATTGGCGAAGGCGAACGTAGGATGCTCGACGTTCTTATGACTCGTCTACGCTCCCTTGTAGAAGAGACAGGGAAGACCATCATTGCCATTACACACCTCAAGCGTTCCGACAAGAAATACAACGAAGGTGGTCAAGTATCCCTTACCGACCTACGAGGCTCTGCTTCTATCGAGCAGTTGTCAGATGTTGTTGTGGCTCTTGAACGTGACCAGCAGGGAGAGAACCCAAACCAAGCAGTAATCAGAACATTGAAGTCTCGACCTACTGGACGAACGGGACTCGCTGACACCATTCAATACAACCCTGATACGGGTAGATTACTACCTGTGGATGAGGAAGCCCTCCAACACTTCGAGAGGGAAACAGATAACGACGACTTCTAAGGGAGGCTCATTAACGTGGGTCTCTCTTTTTTAATGGAGAATTTATGAACGAGATTATGAAGAGCTTTGAACACGAATACTTTGGAGAAATTAGAACCCTCACTAAGGAGGGTGAACCTTGGTTCGTGGCGAAGGATGTGGCGTTAGTACTTGGGTATAGCAATCCTCATGATGCAATCCGAAGGTTCTGTAAAGGGGTGAGCGAAACACGCACCCCTACAGCCAAGGGTATGCAAACAATGAAGATAATCCCTGAACGAGACCTCTATCGTCTCATTATGCGCTCCCGCCTACCTCAAGCAGAACGCTTCGAAGAATGGGTAGTAGGCGAAGTACTCCCGTCCATCCGTAAGCACGGTGGCTACCTCACTCCTCAGAAACTCGATGAAGTTCTGGACGACCCCGACACTCTCATCAAGCTTGCTACGAACCTGAAGATAGAACGCCAAAGGAGACTTGAAGCAGAAGCCCAACGACTCGCAACGGAGTCACAGCTTGAAGCCGTTCAGCCTAAAGTAGAATTCGCAGAAGCTCTTGAAGTATCCGAAGATACCATTCTTGTACGAGAATTGGCGAAGCTTATTCAGCAGACTACCGGATACAAGACGGGTGGGAACAGGTTCTATAGGTGGCTTAGGGATAATGGGTATCCAGAACTACTTCCAGACTGGAGGGCAGAATGCTCAAGTTAAAGGAAGCCTTAGTAGCCTTCTTAATATCCTTTACCACAGCCTTAGCACTCTTCTTTATTTGTAGAATTTGGAGCTAACAATGAAAAGACAAGTTGAACTCACCTTCAATGGTATTACGGCTCTTATCGAATCAGACGATGAGGGCTTTTTTAATCTTAAAGATATCTGGAAAAGTTTTAAGCTCCCAGATTCAAAGCGTCCTCAGAACTGGCGTGATGAAATGAGACGAGTCTTAGAGAATGACGCAAAATTGCGTCATTATGGAAAGGGTAGAAATTCGAAGTTGTTGGCTGACGAAGATGCAGTCTACGCCTACGCCGGATGGGTACAACCTGAGTTTGCCTTTTGAAGAAACGAGTCAATTAAAGCTAGGGATTCGGTTCTGCTTGCGTATGGCTCATATGTCAAATCTTAGGCTAGTTAAATCGAGTTCTTCATCAAAAGTAATGAACTGTGTAACTGTCTTGTACAACGTGCTCACTTTGAACTCATTGCCGTAACGTTTGTACGTCTGGCTGTTCGGCAGGTCATGCCCCATCACATAGTGCAGGCACACTTCCTCTACACCTTGCCCAAGCTTCTGTTTCAAGTGGTCAATCACGGTATGTCTGAAGCTGTGGAAGTCTTTTTTATCTGTGCCTATACCACTGTCAATACCGCACTTGCGGCGGTAGCCAATGTTTCTACTTGCCTTACCATCTCCGTTAAACCAGCGAGAAATACGTTGTCCGTAGCCGTCCCTATGAGGTGTAATTTCAGGGAATAGGCGGTCATGTCCTTCAGAGCGTAGTTTCTCTACGTACTGTGGAAGGCGTAGCTTCTCTGTGAGGAACGGATGTAGCGGAACTCTACGAGCTGCGGTGTCGTTCTTCAGCTTTTTGTCAGGCGTGTTTAGGTTGTTGCTTATGAGCCAGATACCGTCCTCTTGGTAGATGTCATCTAAATGCAGTTGCGCTATTTCATTCACTCTCATGCCTGTGAAGAGGGCTATGAGAGGTGACCAGAACTGGAATGGTTTAGCGTGTGTTCCCTCTCTATACTGTTCAGAGTGTAAGAGCTTCTTTAGCTCCTCAGTCGTGTATGAGCCACGTTCTTCACTAGCCTTCTGTTTCTTTTTAAACGCTTTGTTAGCGGCATAGTTTTCTTTCACGTAACCGTGTCTTTGAGCGTAGGAGAGCAAGCCTGAGAGCTTGCCTAGATGTTTGTTAGCAGTGGTTAGAGACATCGGAGTGCAGTTCATATTCAATAGTTGCTTAATACTTTTGCCACGGTACTTCACGACCTTTCCACGGTTTGCAGGTAGCTTAAGTAAGGCTTCCTTGTAGCTGTTAACAAGGTCATGGTTAATCTCACTACAGGCTACTTTTTCTCCTGCGAAGTCGAGGAAGAGTTGCAGGTTTGCTCTAGCTTCCTGAGCTGATTTCTCTGTCCAGTTCTCACGCTCGTTTTCGGCACAGAACTTATGTACTACGTCTTTCAGCAAGATGCCTTTGGGTTTCTTAGGCTTAGCTTTAGGACGTTGTACAATGGTTGTAGGTGTAGGAAAGAAGGCATTAGAATCCGCTACAGGTGCAATGAGCGAGGCGGCGGGGGGAAGTTTCGCTAGCAGTTGGTCTATATATGACTTCAGAGAATTTTTTATCTGATTTTTATCGACGCTGCTTTGAGAGAGCCGAGTCTGCTCAAAGAGTAAAGACGTTGCGGCGGCAAGTCTCTTAGCTACACGTTTAGCATCTCGTTTACGGATAGTGCCAAGTGAGTAGCGCATCTCTCTGATGCCAAAAACAGGACGTAGGTCTAGTGGAATAGTTCTTCTGAAGTAGTGTGCTGAGGCTGTTTGAAAGAGATAATTAGCCACTTGAGGTGCTCCCAAAATGTACTAGAAATGTACTAAAAATACATTTTGGGGCTACTTATAGATACGCAAAAAGCCCTAACCACCAAGGATGATTAAGGCTTTCTTTAGCTTGGTGGAGGCGGCGAGAATCGAACTCGCGTCCGAGAATGGTCCACTCGAAGCTTCTACAGGTTTAGTTCTGGATTAATTTATCTTACCGTACGCTTTGCCCCAGAACAGGCGACGTAAAGCCAGTTCGCTGTATAAGTTTCGCCTCAGTTGCAGCAAACGCCTACTGAAACTAGTCGGATAGGGTTTTGTCATTCTCTAAGTCTATCTGACGTCAACAAAGAGAACGTGACAGTCAATTAAGCTGCCATTGCGTATTCGTAATCGTTTGCAATTACTTTAGTGCCGCTTTTTACGAGGCCAGCGGCGCCTCGACCTGCAACTCCGGTTTCTTCTATCCCCGTCGAAACCAGTGCGCCCCCATGATTTGGGAGTATCTGCTTTACGTGAGTTAACACTGAAAACAGATAGTTTAGTGTGCGTGACGATGTGTTTTTTGTAAACTAAATTTCGTCACGCAGGCGAAGTGTTTACGCCTTTTCATGTGCATCTGCAAGCACAAAGTATTGTATTTCTATGCTCACTGATTATATCAGGCTCTTTTCTTACTATAATACAGTATTTCGAGTTGTCGAGAAGACGCCGCAAACTATTTTGATAAATCTTCAATAATGAGTTTTGCTGCCCTGTTAGCTGCTCCGGGTTTTCCTACTTTAGAACGGAGCACTTCCAAATCTTTGCGAATAGCGTCGAGTTTACCGGTAGTGTTAATCCAAGCCAGAGCGCGTTGTGCCACAACATCGCCATTTGCGTCTTCCTGCAATAATTCTGGAAAAACTTCGCGGTTCATAATCAAGTTTGGAAGTCCAACATATGGAACTTTTATGATTTTAGTACCCAGGAAAAACGTTAATTTCGAAAGCTGATACGTGATGAGCGTTGGAGTGCCGACCAGTGCGGATTCCAGTGTAACTGTGCCTGATGCCGCGATGAGCATGAGACAGCTCCGCATGAATGAGTAACGGTTTTCTGGTGAATGAATTTGTAATGGAACAGGTGAGGTCCATAACTCACGCAATCGTTCTTGTGAAATCCCCGGAGCTTGAATGCAATGAAATTCTAGCTCGGGATTTTCTTGAACCATAATCGATGCCGCTTGGGAGAATTGGGGCATTAATGCCTCTATCTCTTTTTTGCGGCTACCGGGTAAGATACCGATTTTGTTCTTTTCAGGGGTGATGTGGTCGATTGATGCCCAGTCAATCACATCCACAAGCGGGTTGCCTATGTAGTCAATCTCCATGTTGAACTGCCGGTAGAATTCAACTTCGAATGGAAGAATAGAAAATAATCTCTTAACGTGTTTGGCAATAAATTTGGCTCTACCTGTGCGCCATGCCCAAAGCTTTGGCGAAATGTAATAGTAGACAGGGATGCCAAGATTGTATGCGTATTTAGCAACACGAAAGTTGAACTCGGGCGCATCGATAAGGATAACAGCATCCGGCTTGCGTTGAGCTAGCTCGTGCTTGATTTTGCGAAGCATTTTTAAAATATCGAACAACTTGCCAAAGACTTCTGTAAATCCCATGACGGAAAGGTCTTCAACACGTAGCACAGCATCCAGACCTTTGGCGCGCATTTCCTGCCCGCCCATTCCACAAAACTCGGTGTCAGGCGCAATGGCAGCAATGGCTTCCATAAGCTTTCCACCATGCAAGTCGCCGGAAGTTTCTCCAGCGTTGATCCATATTTTTTTTCCCATCAATAATCCTTGTTAATCCACTTCAGCGGCAGCATTTGCTGGCTCATTAGAGTAAAAACGCATCATTATTCCGACAAAAAGAAGCGCAAAAAGTAGGCGTGTCCAAAATGTTCCACCCATATGTGCGCCAAGAAGCATCATTAATAATGTATCTTCGATAAGAGCGTGTGCAAGCCCCATGAGTGTGAGCGATGCAAAGACATCTCTTTTGGATAACGCACCGGATTTTACTTCGTGAATAATCAGCCCGCCACCATACGTAATGCCGAGCGAAAGTCCAAGAACAGTGAGCGTGGCAGCGTTTTTACCAATACCTATTGCTTCCAGAACAGGTTTGAGCACGTTGTTAAGTTTTTCTGTTATGCCATAATATGTGAGCAAACGCATTACAGCAAACAGTGTGAGAATAATGAAGAAAAGGTAGAGCAGGTTGTTTGCTTCGTTGAGTGCCCATGGAATAATGCCAGCGTCCGGCATTTGTGGTTCCCAAAGGATTTTGCTCGGTTCAGCCAATAAACCGGTTTTTGAGAAAACAAAATGCATTGTAAAGCCGATTAAAAATGCAGAGAGCATGCGAACTGTAAATTGACCGATCATGGACACACCGCATTTTTGGGCAACTTTGCATTCTACAGGAAGGGAGTGTGCGATGAGCATCATTGTTGCCAGTGTTGTAATTTGTGCAACGCTCAATGGATCCATTGTTGGCACCATTGATATGTAGACAATGAGTCCGCTGTACAAGTTAACAATAATAGAAGTTGCCCACACAAGCCCCATTTCAGCAGGAAGTCCTGCAATACTCATAATCGGTTTGAGCGGTACCGCGAGGTATTGTATGAGATCAAGCTCCTGAAGCAGCTTAACAATAATAATGACTGGAATCATAACCTTATACAAATCAAGGCTGGCGGAAACAGCGTCTTTTACGAGTGTTTTGCATGAATTAACAAGGTTCACAGCAGTATCCTTTCAACTGAATCAAAAAGGTGGGTGAGAAGAAATTGAAATGACAAAAGAGGGCATGTCTCAAAATCAAAAAATTGTTGCTGGAAAACTGGTTGTAATGGCAGATGACATGCACGCCTCAAAAAAAATTATCGAAGTATCCAACACGTGTTTTATGGCTACAGAGTGAGTAAATACTCGCATGTGGTGCGTCAAGAAGGAATCGTAAAAAGAAAAAAGTTGCCTACTCAACATATTGCGAGAACACCTAATAGAAGGACTAGGTGTCACCTATCGGAATAAGTACGCCACTGGAATATTGATAGTTCGTTTTCCAGTGGCGTGCTTGTAATTGTCGTAAGTCTAGAACGTTATGTATCGCCATACCATTTTTTCATAAATTCGCGGTACGCGCCTGACTGAACATCTTGCAACCAGTTAGTATTGTTGCGGTACCAATCCAAAGTTTCAGCAATACCGCGTTCAAAGGAATATTCAGGCTCGTATCCAAGCTCTTTTTGGGCAAGCGAGTAGTTCATGGCGTATCGCTTGTCATGCCCCGGGCGATCTTTGACAAAAGTAATCAGGTCTTCAGATTTCCCAAGGTCACCTAAAATAGTGCGGATAACATCAAGATTTGTGCGTTCAGCATTGCCACCAAAATTATATGCCTTGCCAGCCTTTCCCTTCATAAGGGTGAGGTGCACGCCTTTGCAATGGTCAGAAACATGAATCCAGTCGCGGATGTTCATGCCCGTACCGTATACAGGTAGTGGCTTGTCAGCAGATGCAAGGCTGAACATTAATGGAATAAGCTTTTCTGGAAATTGATACGGACCGTAGTTGTTGGAGCAGCGTGTAATGGAAACATTGTATCCGTACGTACGGTAAAATGCATAGGCAAGCATGTCCGCTGATGCTTTGGAAGCAGAATATGGGCTACTAGGATGAAGCGGTGTTTCTTCGGTGAAAGCTGGATCGTCAAGGGAGAGATCGCCGTAGACTTCATCTGTGGAAACGTGAACAAAGCGCTCAATGCCTGCTTTGCGTGCCGCTGTCAGCAGTACCTGTGTTCCCATGACATTAGTCGTAATAAACGGAGAAGGGTCATTGATGGAGCGGTCTACATGAGATTCAGCTGCAAAGTTGATAACAGCATCAATGTCGTATTTTTCAAAGATAGTGTGAATTGCGTCTGCGTCTGCGATGTCTGCATGCTCGAAGAAGTAGCGACTGCCGCCGAATTCTTTTTCAATAGACTGTAAATTTAAAAGGTTTCCCGCGTAGGTGAGCTTATCTATGTTGATGACATTGATGTCATTGAAAGTATTAAAGATATAGTGGATGTAGTTTGAGCCGATGAAGCCGCAACCGCCCGTAACGAGTAAGTTCATAAAAGAAACCTCTTAAAGGAAGAATAAAATTTGTGCTGTTGTAACGAGAGATACAATCAAGGTCAAATTAGAAGATGAATGTATAAAAATATAAAATTTCAAGGTAGATAGTGTGGTATTCTTATGATGATGCTTCAAGGTGGTGGTTGCGACTCAATTGTTTTTTACAATTGGTTGCTATGCGTGTTGTTTCCTATGAGTACCAACTAGGAGCAATTACGGATAATCTTGCTAATTGCGCGTAGATTAGATATTTTCTTTTGTTCAAGTTTATTTATTTTGATTTGTTACTTTCAGCTTCTGGCAACGTGTATCCTATTTTCGTTGTTTCCATTCACCACCAGACTTAATTCGGCGTGTGTATATGAAAAAAGGTATTTTACTTGTGGCATTTGGCGCTAATAATTTGCAGGCGCATCAAACTCTACGCCTGCTTGATGAGCGGGTGCGCATGCGTTTTGAGGGAGTAAATGTCCGCCTTGCTTTTACTTCAGAGCTTATTCGCGACCGCCTTGCTGCTCAACGAGTCAAACGAGACTCTGTTGTGAAGGCACTGGAGAAGATGGCTTTTGAAAATTATACGCATATTGCAGTGCAATCATTGCATATTATTCCGGGTGTGGAATATGAAGATTTATGCGCACATGCCAATGCGCTTGTTGAGTCTGGGCGGTTACAAAACGTGTGTGTAGGTGCGCCGCTGTTGGATTCCGAAGAGGATATAACACAAGTTGTATCCGCCATTATGCAACATTTGCCGCCAAGCCGTAAGCCGGAAGAGGGTGTTGTGTTTATGGGGCATGGTTCTTCTCACGAGGGGGATTCTTGTTACGATGCTGTGTATCAGAAGCTGCAACAAATAGATCCGAATATTTTTCTGGGAACTATGGACGGAAATCATACGTTGGAACATATCTTACCAGAGTTGAAGCGTAGAGAGCTAAAACGCGTCTGGTTGATGCCGTTTTTATCTGTGGTGGGACGCCATGCACGTAATGATATGGCTGGCAGTGACGACGATTCATGGAAATCACAAATCGAAGCAGCGGGTATCCGCTGTACTCCGATGGTATTGGGCTTGGCTGAGTATCCTGCATTTGTGGATATTTGGCTAAACCATTTGGAAGCAACATTAATACGATTGTAATGTGGCATAATTGAGAGGGTGACATGGTGAGTAAAAGAGTGTTGGCAAGCGTATGCATGGCAACATTACTAATAGGAACTCAGGCTGTAGCAGAAAATACGGGGGTAGATTCTGCTGTAAACAGCACTGTAAATACGACTGCGGTTATAGAAGAAGATTTAAATACAGAAGCATCGCAGATACAACTTATTGAGCAGGCAATTCGTGATGTAGAAGCACAATTGCAAAACGAAAAAAAGCACAGTTCAAAGATTTCGTACAAGGCTAGTAAAGAAAGCAAGAGACCTGCCAAAAAAATTTCTACTCCCGTGTTGAGTAAAGTTTCGTCTTCTTTTCAGTATCAAGGACAGCATGCTACAGCGCAGAGTCAGGGGCGTGTGCGGACTGTGGACAGTCGTCCAGCATTGTATAGTGGGGGGATAGAACTTTCAGAAAATTTACCTGATACCCCGCTGACGTTCGACGATAATTTTCATTTTGATACGGTCGCATCGTACGAGCCTGGGTTCATACAAGAATTCCCAAATGGCGCTGTTAACTGGCTTTCAGGCGTAGTTACTGCCAGAGGCGAAAGCTTTTCAACAGGACTTGAGGTAAGTAGCCGTCAGGCACGTCTTAAAACAGTCCGTGCTGCGACCATTGAAGCTCGGAAAAATTTGTTCGAAATTTTAAGTAAGATACCTGTGACGGACACCTTGCGTGTGCGTAATATCTTGCGTTCTGACGAAGAAGCTATGCAGTTTATTCGTGGTGACATGCAGAACTCACGGGTCATGTTCTCCCGTTTTACAAAAGAAGGGAACGCGACTGTTACCGTAAGTATAAAACTGCGCGATATGCTTCTTGAAAAGCTTATTAGCAAACATGTTTCTTTTCACCGTGTGAGTGATAATCCGTACTCGGCTGTTAACGCTGTAGCTGAGTCTATAGAAAAGGCTGGTTCAGCTGAATCAAACACGGCAATGGCACAGCCCACTGCATATACAGGGTTGTTGGTTGACGCTCGTGAAGTTGGGATAACCCCTGCGATTACCGTCAACATTGTTGATGAAAAAGGACAGGTGCTGTACAGCCCTCGTGTTGTTAACCGTGCCGTAGCGCTGAGAAACGGTATGGTAGAATATGCAGGAACATGGGAAGAGGGCATTGCTTCCAAGCGTAGCTCTTCTAACCCGCTGGTCTTGAAAGCGCTTAGAGCCAAAGGCAAAGCGCGGAGCAATATTGTGATTTCTGAAGAGCAAGCGGCGTTGCTTCGACAGATTAACAATGCAAATAAGTTCCTTGAAGAAGGGCGTGTCGTTGTTGTCTGTAACTAGCTAGCAACGTTTGTTTGTGCTTTTATTGTTTCCGACGGGCAGGGAGATAATCCCCCTGCCCCCCTATTATTCGAGGCAAACCGTTCTTTTGATCTCATATTCGGCTTAGTCGCCATGTGGCTTTTATCGGTTTAGCGTGTGATGCGAATAGAGAGTTTGCTTTTGCGTAAGCATCACACCCTTAATCGGGTCAAGGGGGATTCCCCCTTGCGGATGCAAGGCAGCGCCTGCCCCTCGGAGAGCCGCCGGAGGCATATATTAGGTCTGTGAACAGGTAAGCTAGCGGTGCTTTTTTTGGCTCCGACGGGCAGGGAGATAATCTCCCGCACCCCTATTATTCGAGGCAAGCCGTTCTTTTGATCTCATATTCGGTTCAGTCGCCATGTAGCTTTTATCGGTTTGGCGTGTGATGCGAATAGAGAGTTTGCTTTCGCGTAAGCATCATACCCTTAATCGGGTCAAGGGGGATTCCCCCTTGCGGATGCAAGGCAGCGCCTGCCCCTCGGAGAGCCGCCGGAGGCAATCAAAAAAATAACAAAAAAGCGGGTGAATCATAACGATTCACCCGCTTTTTATTTGAAGTAAGTGGTGTGGAAACTACGGTGCGACGCGCAGAATGTATGCACTATCCGGCTTGAGATATTTTTTTGCAATCTCTTGAACATCTGCCGGAGTAAGCTTTTGTGCCTGCTCTACGATGTCCTTGTTGTAGCTCAACGGCAAGTTTGCTGTTGCCAGCCCTGCTGCTTCGGAACTGCGGCTGCCGAGGCTTTGATGCCCACGGTAGTACTGCCCGCGCATAAGGTTTTGTCCACGCTTAATCTGTTCTTCGGAAAGAGGGTTTTCTTGAATCTCTTTAATGATTCTGCGGAACCCTTCCATTGCGGCTTCTTCTTTTTCTGGCTCTGTGCCTATGTAGAAATAGGTAAAGCCGGTGATGGTAGACTGCCAGCTGGATGCGGTAACTGTGTAACCAAGACCATGTTTGTCACGCAGATCGTTAAAAAGTAAACCGCTTTGTCCTGCCAGAATAGTCTGCATAAGCTCAAGACCGGCAGTATCTTTGTCGGTAAGTGGCACTGTTTTGAAAATCATAAACAGGTGTGCCTGATTTCGATCTTTGAGCGAAATAGACTTAGTACGATCTGTATTCCATGTAGGAACGAATTTTTCAGGACGTTTTTCGGTTGGCTTCGGCAATTGTTTTGCAAACTCGATAATTGCGTCACGGTCAAATTCACCAGCAACTGCCATAGTCCACGGCATGGCTTTTTGCTTTTGCCAGAACTCTTCGACATTATCTTTCGTGAATTTTTCTACCTGTGCTGGAATACCTGCATGGTAGTAGCTGTATATAGAGTCGGTAAACAGGAATGGGAAAAGGTTGCGTGTTGCCAAACCAAGAGGTTGGTCTTCACGTAATTTGATTCCTGCAACTTGATCTGTTTTTTCACGATCAACTTCTTCATCAGCTAACGCAGGGTTCTGCACCATCTGTGAGAAGAGTTTTAGAATGTCACCAGAGAAACGTGCTGGGTAGCGGGCGCTTACAGAAAATGTTCTTCTGCTTGCTGAGGCTCCAATGGATGCGGCGCGGTCTGCAAGGTATTCTTCAATGGCAGGGGCATCCATAGAACCTGTGCCTTTTGTAAGAACGCGTGCTGAAAGAACGGATAATCCTTCCTGACCTTTTTCAATAAGACTGTCGCCGCCCATAAAGTCCATATCAATGGCAACATACGGTAGCGTGCTGTCAGGGATAAGAATAAGCTGACGCCCTTCGCCAAGATCAATCACTTCTCTTTTGCCAGCAATGTCTTCTTCAACAGCCTGTTTTTTAGCTGTAGCTTCCGGTGCCCATATCTTTACTACCTGTGCTGTGAGTGCTGTTTCACTTACCGTGTTGCCGTGTGGGGCAAGTACAGTAGCTTGCAGGCGCTCAGGCTTCAGATAGGTATCAATAAGCTTTTGCAGCTGCTCGTGGTTAACATTCTGTATTTCTTCAAGGTAGTTTTCTTCACCTTGTTCTCCGTCGAAGAAGAACTCGAACATACCAATTTTTGAAGTAAGACCGGAGAGAGTTTCTTTAGCGCGGAAGAGTGAGTCTTCAAGGTTAAGACGCACACGAGCGATGTCTTCATCCGTGAATTCAGAGGCTTTGAGGGTGCTTAAATCTTTGAGTAACTCAGCCCAGAATTCATCAACGTTATCGGCATCAAGTACCGCTGTAATGTAGATAAGACCGGCGCGCTCGAAAGAATAGGCGGAAGCGGAAATGGAATCCACAAGCTGTTTTTCATACTGATATTTGCGATAGAAAGGAGATGTTTTATCGCCGCCCAAAAGCTGAGCCAGCATGTCGATGCCCGTAGTATTTACGTCATCAAAGCCAGGGATAGGAAATGAGACACCGAGGTAGACTTTATTCCATTTTCCTTCAACAACCTGCACGGTAGGACCGGTTATATCCAGCTTGTTAATATCAACAACGGCTGGCGGTACTACGTTAGCAGTGTTTTCAAGGTTGCCGTAAAGTTTTTCAGCTTCAGCGAGTACAGCGTCTTTATCAATATCACCGCACACTACCAGCAGCATTTGCTGTGGCTGATAATGTTTTTTGATATAGTTTTTAATATCTTCACTAGTAAAAGAATTAATAGTGTCGCGATATCCGATAATAGGCCATGCATAGGTGGTGCCTTTCATGGTCTGTTGTTGCAGCTTTTTGAAAAGAAGACCAAACGGACTGTCTTCGCCGCGCTCAAGTTCAGCAATAATAACTTTTTTTTCTGACTCAAGTTCTTTTGGATCGATTGTGGCAAAAAATGCCTGATCGCGCAGAACGGAGAGTCCAGTTTTCCATGCGTCAGCGGGTAAATCTGCAATGTAAACAGTGTAGTCAAAGCTAGTAGCAGCGTTAAGGTAGCCACCTAGTTCTTCAATACTTGCAGCGATTTCGCCCTTTGCATAATTTTTAGTGCCTTTAAAAACCATATGTTCAAGCACGTGACTGATACCGGCTTCTCTCGGCTCTTCGTAGCCGGAACCAGCATGCACATACAGTCTTGTGGAGACGAGCGGGAATCGTTTGTCTTCCTGAATCAAAACTGTAAGACCATTTTTAAGTTTAGTCACCGTTGCCGCAGATGCTGCGGTTGCAGTGCACATCATAACTACTCCACAAAAAAGAATAAGAAGTCGTTTGAACATTCCATGCCTCCTAAATTGCCTAAGCAAAAAACATGTTCAACGGATAGTGTACGCATTGGTTTCAATTTGGCAAGGAGAACCATCGGTTGTGACATACAGGTTATAGTGGGGCTACGCAAGTTGTGTGTACATTGAGTTGATAACAGGGTATAGTACCCCGACCTATCGTATGCCGAAGGTATTTTTTCCATATGGAGTGATATTTGAATGCTGGATACGCTTGTTGGAACGATTCTGACAGACGCACGAACTGTACTTGAAGATTTGGATCCTTTCCTTTTGGATTTGGAAGTATCTGCCGAACGCGCAGATTCTGCACTGCTTTCTACAATTTATAATACAACCCCGTTACTTTCTAACTGCTTTAATTTGCTAGGGCTGACAGAAGCTGTCGCTCTAGTTGATTTGTTGCAGCTGGTGACCGGGGCATTCCGAAAAAAACTTTTATCACTTTCATATGTTAATATTCGTGAAGTAATCCGTGCTTTCAGTGCGCTTGTAGCCTTTCTTGATAGCGCAGATTCTGAAAAAATTTCTATTGCGACAAGTGCGTTGAACGACTTGATTGCGACCACTTGGGCAGCTGATGCAAAAAATATGTTGGCAACACATACACTGCGCGACCCGCAAGGGAAGGTAGCGTTTTCTGTTGCTGGCTATGTTTTGCAGGATGAGCTTATGCAGGAGTTTTCCTGCTATGTGCTTGAACTGGATGACAGCGGGCAATTGGCTGGCACACAGTTTACCCCGTTTTCCCTGCTACAGTTTTTGTATAAAAGTGGACAGGTGCTTGGTGTACAGTTTGCGTCACCTGAATCCGGCGTATACCTGCACGTTCTCTATGCAACTGTATTGACAGCGGAACAATTGCAAATGGTGCTTGATATACCTGAAGCATCTCTCCATCTGATTCCTTCCGCGGCATTTAATTCTCCAGAGCCAGCATGGCAGGCATCTTTTATTGCAAAACGAGGTGGAGAGCCGACTGTTGTTAATGATATTGCCGAGAAGGCGTATGTGAGTGAGCAGCAAGTAGTTCATCGTGATAATAGCGATACCTTACTGCCGAATAACTTTCATGAGCCTACAATTACTGAGCCATATAAAAAAGAAGCACCATTGCCATCACAAGCTGGCACACTTGATACCCACGAAAGCGAACAAAAAGCTGAGCCTGAACAAGCTCAGAACATGCAGCATGGGGTTGAAGTCGTTGATAGCAGTAAGGGGACTGCACAGCTTTCTCAGTCTATCGATTCTGCCGGTCCCGTTAGTGGGAGTGATAAATTTTCTCAGCTTGAAGCGGAGCTTGAAGGTGAGTTGTTTGAAGAAGCTCTTTCTGCTGGAATTCTTGCTCGGTCACTTGATAAGGCACAGCAAGAGTTACCTGAACGGGTGGAGAGTGTCGCAGAAAAGGGTGCATCATTAAATGTTGATGCAGAAGCCGTTGTAAACGGGGGAGCTGATACCGCATCAATAGAGCAGGAGAGCGAGTTACAAATACAGACTGCTCCTGTTGCCAACATGTATGGCTTTGATTTTACGCGGAATAAAAATAAAGTCGTATTGTATGTTTCAACTATTAATGATGAAGTGAAAGCAGAGCATCTGCGTGCAGCATTGCTTGAATTATTTTCAACACAGGTTGATGTCGAATTGGTATTGCGAGAATCAATTCGCGGAAATCTCGAATTATTGCAGCTGTTATTGTCAGCGGCAATGACGGCCGGATTACGCCGCCAGAAGTTTTGCGTTACCGGCGAAGCCAAGGACAGTGTGGCTTCGTTGCTGACAGGCTGCGGTATAACCGAAAATGTTTTGAAAGCCCAAGGGATAGCGAATTTTTTGGACTAGTGCATTGATGCCATAAGAAAAGGCTGCCGTTGGTCATACGCTTGCGTCCCCCGCCGAATGCGTATGTGGCAGCCTATGGAGTGGTGTCATATAACTTTTAATTGCACTCAGTGCCTTCGCTACAATAACTAAAAAGAAATTGTCCTATTTGCGTGCCCAGATGTACGCACTCAATGCCACTGAGACATTCCTTTGCTTCATCCGGCTCAATATATGTTATGAGCTTGTGTTGATGCTTGGCGAGCTGAGCAACCCAGGCGTTTTTTTCCTTATCAAAGTGGACGGACAGGTCTATGCCATGTTTCGTTATCTCTGGATAAAACGACAATATTTTCTCGCGTAAATCTTTAGGGGTAATTAACATGTGTCAGCTCCTTTTCTTACTCTAAGCATAGGTTAGAGGTTGATGCTGCACAATGTTACAGTAGTAGAATATCACCTCGAAAGGGCATGATAGGTTTGCATCACCTTTTAATGATGAGCAATTTTTGTATACGCTGATTGCAGAAAATAACGAAAAAAAGCCGTGACCAGATGGTCACGGCTTTTTCTGTTAACAGAAAGGGTGTTCTACTTTTTGATAGATAAGAATTCAGTCCGTAAAGAATCAATAAGTTTCTTAACCGGAATAATTTCTTTAATACGGTGTACGTTTGTACCGGAGAATGCGAATCCGCGAGCAAGGTTGCCTTTTTTAGCGTTGAGTAACGCTGAGGCAATGCAGTACGGGCTTTTTTCGTGTGCACAATTGTGAATGCACTCGAAGATGCATTTAAACGGTTTTTTGAGTCCCTCGCGGGAATCTTCTACAAACTTGTTTTTAAGAGCACGTCCCGGAAGTCCTACCGGGCTTCGAATAACGGTGACGTCTTCTTCTGTAGCTTCAACATACGCCTGTTTAAAACGGTCGTCAGCATCACACTCGTCTGTAGCAACAAATCTGGTACCCATCTGTACCCCTGCTGCACCCATGTCGATGAATTTTTTAATGTCTTCACCGGTATAGATGCCCCCAGCAGCGATAACTGGAATGGTTTTTCCTGATTTCTCTTCAAATTCTTTAACCGTATCGATAACTTCGCTTACTACTTGTTCAAGCGCAAACTCAGGTTTTTCGAGCTGGTCAGCTTTAAATCCAAGATGTCCACCGGCTTTGGGTCCCTCAACCACAAAAGCGTCCGGCAGGTAATCATACTTGGAAGCCCATTTTTTACAAAGAATCTTAGCAGCACGAGCTGATGAGACAATAGGTACAAGCTTAGTGTGAGCCTTTTCCTTGTGTTCGTCGTAATACTCTTTCAAGTACGCAGGTAAATCCAGCGGAAGTCCTGCACCTGAGAAGATTACGTCGATCTTTTCATCAAGAGAGGTTTTTACGAGGTCGGCAAAGTTTGTAAGAGCAACCATAATGTTTACTCCGAGCACCCCTTGGGTCATCTCTTTTGCTTTACGAATTTCTTTACGCATAGCACGGATGTTTGCTTCCATAGGGTTTTTGCCTACGTCTGGTTCTCCCATTCCGATCATTGCGCCAGCGATAACTCCGATGCCTCCCTCATTGGCAACGGCACTAGCAAGTTTGGAAAGAGAAATCCCAACGCCCATACCTCCCTGAATAATAGGAGTATTGGCAACAACGTCACCAATCTTCAAGGTAGGAAATGACATGATTCAGTCCTCCAAATGCGGCGCTTCAATTCCGCATTGTGATTATATGTACTGCGCGGTGTCTCGCAGTCGGAGTACAGCAGTTAGTATGGACATACTGCACTCAATTATTTGCTTCGAGTTATTCTTTACACAGAACAGCCCGCAGTGCAAGTGCACCATTCACAATGTCGACCTTTTCGCGGTCGAATAACTGGTGATTTTTCGATGTGGCGCAGCATGAACTGAAGAATTAACGGGATATGTGTCGTTATAATTTCGTCATGAAGATCATCGTCAATTTTTTCAAAAAAGAGATGTTCTTTACCGTCTTTTTTTAATTCAACCCAACCGGCATCACATGAAGATGTCAGTTGAGGGTTATGCATCATGTACAGGTATGCGGGCAACTGAAGGTTAACAATCTTATCCGCAAGTTCGTGTAACGGGTCTTCAAGCTCACCGTCCCATGTGCGGATTTGTGCCATCAAAAATTCATCCTGCCACAGATCATTATTAGGCTTATGGATGCTGCCGGTTTTGTAATCAATAACCACACGGGTGTTGTTGCGAATATCTATGCGGTCTGCAATTCCAGAAATAGAGCGTTCCTTTTTGCCGACACCAATAGTTTTAATAAGTCTCTTTTCAAGGGAGTCAATTTTTGCCATCGGCTGATTTTTAAGAAAACGGCGGAGGCGTTCTTTGCCCGCGGTTTCCAACATAATAAAGGAGTCGTATGGGACTTCCTGCTTTATGCTGGAGTCATGCAGCATTTCAACAAAAAGGCGTTGTAGTGGTTCTGGGTCAAGTTTGCTGAAATCTGTTTCTTTGTGCAGGTATCCCGTGAAGAATTTTTCTAACACTTTATGAAACAGGTCGCCGATGGCGGCGAAGTCTTCGGTTTCGTTGACTTCATCAACAGGACGCAAGTTGCCAATGCGCTCAAGATAAAATTGCATTGGGCAATTCAAATATGTGTTGAGTGCAGATGGGGAAACAGGTTTGGATAAAAAAGATTCAATCATCGCATTGATCGCGGGAGTGCGCTCAATTATGTGATCTTCTTTGTGGATGCTGCTCACAGGATAGCTGATACCTTGCAACGGGGCGTCACCTGTTTCCAGCAGTTTTCCTTGTTTGCATTCTTCTTTCCAGAGCAACTCTTCGACAAAACGGGAACGGATATGTTTCTCTTCAAAAATGCCGCTGCGTTCAGAGCCTGCCTGATAGAGGACGTGTACGTTTGTTGCACCATGGATGAGGCGGTAGAAGTTATACGCAGCTACACTCTCACGATGCCGTGCATCTGGCAGTCCCAGCATAGCGCGCAAGCTGTCTGGTAAAAGCGGGTCGTTTCCGGGAAGTCCCGGTAATTTGTTTTCTGTCGCATCCAGAACGTAGACATTTTTAAAGTGTAACAGGCGTGATTCCAGCATACCGAGTACTTGCAGCCCCGTCAGTGGGTCAGCTTCGAAAGGCACGCGCTCGCCACGGATGATTTCTCGCAGGATTGTGAAGAGTACCCCTTGGGAAAATTCCTGATTTGCAAGGGAGCATTCGCGTAAAGAAGGAGTAACTTTACGCATGATGCGGTACATGGACTCCGCATCAATAGGGAATCGTTCCCACAAGTTGCCGCCATGCTCCAAGAGTACGGTGCACAAGTCGGAAAGGGCTTTAGAAAGCTGTGCTGGAGTTGCAATATCTTCCCATGCAGTAATGGCACATGAAAGTACATCGTTCAGCAACGTCTTCATTTCTTCTTCAGAAGCAGCAGCATTTTCGTCCCGCGTGAATGGAATAGTGAACGGAGTTGTGTAGCTTCTGCCTCTACGCAGTTCTTTTTCCATAGTGTGCAGAGTAACACCAAAAGGACGTTCTTCTCCGATGGTCAGCATTTTAATGTATGGATGACGGATAAGAGAGATGATGTCTTTCCAGTAATAGCCGTCCGCCCGCTTGTTTTCCTGAAGATGGAGTACCACTTCCAGTAACTGGAATAAGTTAGAACGCCATAGCGGGTAGCCCATAGAGATGTTAACATCTTTACGTGGAAGATGGTGCAGAACAGGCATCATAAGCCCTGTATCGGGGAGGACAACGGCAGTGTCGCTAATAGAATCCTGTCCTAAAAGTTGTTGCTCCATGGCATCAAGCTGAGAGTGAAGGTCAAAGCCTTCATAGAGCTGTAAATTCTGTTCGCGTTCTTGTGGGACTTCGCAGCACTCAGTGCTTGCAGTCCATTCGGTAATCCACTTTTTATGTTCCCGACATGCCCAGTGAGTCTGACCACCTGTGGCTAATTCCGCATCGGAATGCAGCATAATGGTTGCACCATATTCAGTGTGCAGAATGCGGAACAATTCTTTTTCAACGCCTGTTAACCCATAGAAGCCAGCAACATAAATTTTCTTATGCAGCAAGCTCATAACTGGTTTGGAACTTTCTTTCAGTAGTTGCAGAACGCGGAACGCATCATACCCGGGGGTAGTCCAGCCGCGCTTGTCCAGTTTTTCTGTGTAGGCATCGTGGATGCGTCCGAGTTGTCCCAGCAGAATAGAAGCAAAAGGAACAACTTGACCTTCCATATGATAGTAATCTTCAGGTGTTTTATTCTGGTTGAAAAAATCTTCCAGCAAGGAGTTAAGGCGCATTCCCCACGGGAAAAAGCGTTGCGGGTCATTAAGTGGCAATGACTGTAATGGACCAGACGTGAACGTATCCTTTTTATTAATGTCCTGAATGCACTCCATAAGCAGACCGACACGATCAAGAACTTCAATCAGGTGCGGCGGTGTCGGTTCCAGTTCGCTGCGAAGCATTTGGAAAACATCACTTACCTGAAAGATTTGCGGCATAAGAAATGGTTTTGGCAATGCTTGGTTGAACCGCAGGCTGTCAGATAAATATTTACGCGGGCGTGAATGCGGAAAAATAATCAGCGCATCACCCGGGTTGTTGTCGGTATCAGAAAGCACCCGTTCCATAAGACCGGAGATAAAATCGTTCTGCCAAGGGATAATGACAAATGGTTTAGCATGCATGGTTAGGCTCCGGTGGAAAGAGTAACGTCTACGGTTTCGCGTGAATCAAGATAGATAATAGTGCCGTGCAGTGTGCAATGGTCATAGGCTGGCATAGCATTCAGTAAATTGAGGTAACGGCGTACCTGCTGCTTATGTGCAGGATCGTGACCGCCTGTTTTGTATTCAACAATGGTGATGGCATCCGGCTCCCGCACAAGTAAATCTGCTCTGTGCTGGTTTCCGTGCTCGTCCATAATGCCTTGTTCCGGTCTGCCGAAATGCTGCCATGTTGTGAAGTCTGGTAATGAGGTGAGCCACAGCAGCATGTCGGCAAGCTCTTCTTCGACTTCTGCTTTGTTCTCCATCGGCAGTGGATATTCACGCATACCGTGCTGAATGGCTCTGTGCACGTCTTCACGTGGGTTATCTAACACATGCAGATGCTCAAGGCAGGTGTGTACAAGAATCCCTCGGCGGCGTTCATCGAAAATAATTTCTTCAAGCGGGTTACGGAAAATTTTCAATCGTGGGAGCCAGTGCATCGGCTTCCAGTCGAGAACTTTTTCGTGTTCAGGAAGCATTTTGTTCTGCGCTGCTTCTTCTGATGTGGATTCCGCGAGCATACTTTCGGGTACTTCGCCTATGACGATGCGTCCTTTTTCATCTATTTTGTCCTGATAATCAGCTAGCAGAACCCGTAAGCTTTTGAGCAACGGCGAGGTTCGCTCGTGGGTTGGCGTTGCCGTAATGACTGCATGTAATTCCTCAACAGGGCGTGTCCATGCAACATAGAGCAAGTGCAGTTGTTCGCGTGCATCTTTGCCGACAGCGCGATAGTAGTCGTCACCTAACTCTTTACATTGCGGGACAAGAATATCCTGCCCGTTGAATGTAAATGCCTCTTGCCCTGAAGGGCGCTGCTGCATTTGATGATGAAACGGAATGACAACAACAGGGAATTCCAACCCTTTTGACTTGTGCATGGTGAGGATGCGGATAGCGTCGAGGTTTTCCGGCATCGGTACTTTTTCTTCTACGCCGCCATCTTGCCAGAAGGTAAGAAACGCAGAAAGGGAACGTAGTCCGTTTGTTTCCGCTGAGTGCACAATTTCTAAAAATCTTCGCAAAAAGATTTCATCCTGCGGGAAGCGTCGGAATACATCGAAGTGTTCGAATCCTTCTCGGACTGTGTCGTAGGCACTCATCAGTCCGGCTTGAGAGTAGAATGGTGCAATCCACTGTTCCCACGCTTCTGGATACTCTGCTTTAAAAGCGTTAAATAATGTTCCTTTGCGGGGGCGTGCAAGCCAGTCATCCAGCTCTTTTCTGTCTATTCCGGCAAGGTCACCGAAGAGTTCTGTGCCGCTGATAACAGACCAGAATGCAACATCATTCAGTGGATAGTCGAGGAACATGAGTAAGTTAACCATCTGCTGAATGACAGGGTGGTCAGAGAGGCGCAAGCTGTTTTCAGTAATAATAGGGAAGCCCCATTCTACAAGCCAGTTCGCGAGCTTGTTCGCTTCAGTGTTGGTGCGTACCAGCACAGCGATATCGCGCAATTTGCGGCGATGCTTTAGGTCATCAACAAAAAGTGTTTTAAGTTCTTTGTGGACTGATTCAAACAACGCCTCAGTGTTTTCTGCTTCAATATCGTAAAGGGTGACAAGTCCGCCACTACCTTGCTTGTGCGGCGGGACGTTTTGTGCAGCACCTGAAAATCCTGCAACGATTTCATCAGCAAGCTCATCAACAACAGCAGGGGAAGCTTTACCTACCAGATCGTTCGCGATGCGTTTTGCGGTATCTGCATCTTCGAGACGCGAGAAAATGTCGTTGTTGAAAAGCACTACGTTTTCAGAGCTACGCCAGTTGTTATCAAGCGTTGTGCGGTCAGGGTTGTCTGCAACAGCTTGAATAGCATCTTCGTTCAAAATGCCGTCAAAAAGGTCAGAATCACCGCCACGCCAGCCGTAAATTGCTTGCTTAACGTCCCCTACATAGACAACCGAGCCTTCTTTTGACAGGCATTCAACAGCCAGAGGCTCGATGGCGTTCCATTGAGTTTTGGATGTATCTTGAAATTCATCAATAAGCAGGTGTGTAAGGCGTGACCCCATGCGGCAGAATGCTTCAGAGGCTGCATGCTCTCCACTGAGTACTTTTTGGGCATAGATAGGCCATTGGGAAGCTGGAATAACCCCTTTTTCCCGCTGAATGTTTTCTACTTCAGCTGCAAGTGGTTCTGCAATGTTGATGAATGGCACCAGTTCAAGGGCTTTGCGTAGAATAGCCCCTTGTACTTCGAGCATACCGAAAGCTGCGCACATATCGGCGTATGCTTTATGTAATTCGGCAGAAGCTTTTCCTTTGGATGCTTTTAATACGCAGTCGTCAATGGACGGTTTTTTTGCGTATGTCGCAGAAGGAAGTTTAGAAGAGAAGATAGAAAGAGCTTCGCATTTATCCAAAAATTTCGTGAAGTTTGCAGCAGGTTTTAAACCTTCTTCTGCAATAAATTTACGAACAGAGGTGACGCAGTGTGTCAGCTCTTCATGGAGCAGAACAAGCCAGCTACGTAATGCATCTCCATCTACGTCAGGCAATACACCGTGCTCAAGACGATATTGTATAAGAGTATGGACTTTTTCACGTAAACGATCTTTAGGAACAAAACCGTTCATGTCTGTATGAAATAGCAAAGACTCACAGGCTTCTTTCACTAATTTTCTTTCGTTACCACCTTGCGATGCGCGAATAAGCATTTGGTCGTAAAGTGGGTCAAAGAGTACTGCATCGTCAAAAATAGGCTCAAAATCAGGTGGTAAAGAAAGATCAAGCGCACCAAGACGTACCAGCATGTTGAGTAAGCTGTCGATAGTTCGAATGTTTAATGAAGAGTATCGCTGAAGCAGACGATTAACCCAACGGTGAGCATCCTGAGGATTCCATCCCTGTGCAGGGTTTGTCGGGTCTGTTTGCAGTGCACATTCTTTCAAAGACCGAATGACGCGCTCCCGCATTTCTGTTGCTGCTTTGTTGGTGAACGTAACCGCGAGAATCTCATACCAGTTGAATGAGCCATCAGGATTGGCAATAGCGCATGCGGTGTTTTTTTCTTGCCGTTCATCCTGCGCGGCTCCTGCCAGCAGTTCTAAAAATTGGCGCGTAAGGGTGTACGTTTTACCGGAACCGGCAGCAGCTTTTATCTGTTGGAGCATGGTGGAAAGTCCAGATTGGTTATGGTGCAGAGAAGGATACTGTGGATAGTTTTGTTGTTGTACCTAGAGAATCATTCTTAGGTACTGAACAGGTTTAATTGTAAATCTCAAGAGATGCTATGCAGGTTATAACACATGGAAAGCGCCAACCTTGCGAGACAGGTATCCCTCAAGGTTGACGCTATTGGTTATGCACAAGCGTTTTAAACGTCGTCAAAATCACCCGGTTCTGGAATGAGTGCTTTGTGCTGGAAGTCAATAAGGGTGGATTGCCCTGTGGATTCCATAACAGCACGCCAGTAGTCGGACTGCGTGTTCAGCTTGCGACGCTTGCGGGTTACGAGACGTAATGGAAGATGGACGAACCTGTCCATAAGTTTTGATACAACCATTGCAGTTTTCCCTGCCATAGCAGCGTGAACCGCGTTTTGACCAAGGAATCCGCAGTATACTCTGTCGTTAGCATTGGCTGGGACAGAACGGATAATGTAACTTGGATCAATAAGCTTGATTGTATACGGAATATTTCGCTCAGACATGTAAGTGTGAATTTCCTTTTTCAGGAAACCCATAATGTCACCAAGTACTTTGTTACCGGATGCGTCGGTCATATTTGTGTCAGAAATCAGATGTTGCCCTGCGCCTTCTGCCACCACGATAACGGCATGCTTACGTGTTTTAAGACGCTGCTCAAGGTTATCGAGCAAGCCGCCTTCACCATGCAGAGCAAACTCTTTTTCTGGAATAAGTACAAAGTTAACTTCTTTTAATGATAACGATGCATGGGCGGCAATAAAGCCGGATTCACGCCCCATAAGCTTAACCAGACCGATACCGTTTTTGGAACCCTGAGCTTCGGTATGGGCACACTGGATAGCTTCGGTTGCCTTATCCACAGCAGTTTCAAAGCCGAAGGTCTGCGGAATAAAGTCGATATCGTTATCGATGGTCTTAGGCACGCCGATAACGGAAATTTTGAGCTTGCGGTTGGTTACTTCATCCACAATGTCGTTTGCTGCCTTCATGGTTCCGTCTCCACCGATCATGAACAGGCAGTTGATATTAAGGCGCTCCAGTGCATCAACAATTTGCTCTGTAGACTGAGGACCACGAGAGGAGCCGAGGATGGTGCCGCCAAGCAAATGAATGTGGGAAATCATTTGTGGGGTAAGTTCCACAACCTCGTGTCCGTATTCTGGTATAAAGCCTTCCAGACCGTATTTAATGCCAAGCACGCTGCTTACATGGTAGTTGTGGAATGCAGCCATAACAATGGAGCGGATGACTTCGTTAATGCCGGGGCAAAGTCCGCCACATGTAACAATGGCGCATTTTGTTTTTGGGGTATCAAAGAACACATGCTGGCGCGGTCCTGCCTTTTCAAAACAAAGCGGAATAGGATCATCAGTGATTTCTTCGTGGAGTTCGTTGTCCAGATAAAAATCGACACCGCGTTCGTCTGTTTCAAATTTGCATGCAGCAAGCGGAGAAGGGATTTTAGGGCATCCCAATGTAGGAATAACTGTAGAAATATTCAAATTTTTATAGCGTGCGCGCTTTTCGGGCATAGGGACGCTCCTTGCAGGTGTCTGGTTAAGGCGTATGTTGTATTGTAGACCATAATGTACAGTGTGTTCTGCTTTAGGGCAACTTAGCAAAAAAAGCATACGTTCGTTTAGAAAAGTACGTTGCTTCTGGACAGGCAGAAAGAAAGCGCCTAATTTTATCCCGCATTTCTGAAAGTGGCTTATTCTGTAGAGTCTTGTCCTGCACAACAGGGCATTGTCATAGACTGACTATATACTTAATTCGAGTTTGTTATGCCAAAAAAAACGCTTCTAATTACCTTGGGTGATGCAAACGGACTGGGGCCGGAGCTTGCCTGCCGTCTGTTTGGTGAAGATATATTCATTGCTGCAAAACGTCCGATTATTATGATCGGCTCTGCTGCTTCTTTGTTAGTACATGCCGAACGACTTGGGATGGACCCGTTTTGGGAAACTATTGAGTCTCCGCGGGATATTACATCAAAGGCATATGGCGTGTATTTGTATGAGCCTGCATCAATTCGTGATATTCCCGTAACTGTGGGTGAAGTAACGAAAGAGGGCGGCTTTATTGCAGGTGAATCATTACAGGCTGCTTGTCAGTGTATTACCGATGGTATTGCCACAGGAATGGTGACACTGCCGTTACATAAAGCAATGTTGCAGGAAGCTGGCTTTGATTTTCCTGGGCATACAGAATTTTTAGCTCGCTATGCAGGGCTTAAGGATGATGAAGTCTGCATGCACCTGTGTGGTGAAATTCTACGGGTAAGCCTCGCTACAACACATCCTCCTTTGCGTGATGTGCCGGATATGATTACTGAAGAGCGACTGCTGCGTACATTCCGGTTAACCGATGAGTTCATGAAACAAATTGGACATGGTGAGCGACCAATTGCAGTGTGCGGGTTGAATCCACATGCAGGAGAATCTGGTAAAATTGGTACGGAAGATCAGGAAATTGTTATTCCCACTGTCAAAAAGGCTCAGGAAATGGGAATGAACATAGAAGGACCTTTCCCTGCTGATACCCTGTTCCATAAAGCAGCGCGTGGTGTGTATTCTGCTGTTGTGGCAATGTACCACGATCAAGGGCTTGCTCCGCTTAAATTACTTCATTTTTCAGAAGCAGTGAACGTAACACTCGGCTTGCCGTTTGTGAGAACTTCCGTCGATCATGGCACGGGCTTTGATATTGTCGGAAAAGATATCGCGCTTACCAATAGCTTTAGAGAAGCTGTGCGGCTTGCTATTTTGATGCTGGAAGGCGACGAGCTGTAATCCATTTTTTGTAGTAGAATTATATGAGCAGGCAATGCACGGTACTTGGCATTGTCTGCTTTTTTTGCATACATTGTACATCCTAACTACATATTGCAGGAGGAAACCATGCTTATTGGTATTGATGTCGGTGGGACACATACTGACGCTGTGGCAGTTGAAAGTGGGAACGTGGTTGCCTCCGGAAAAGTGCCGACAGAACACGACGATTTGTTATCGTCTGTATTGGGTGCATTAGAAATAGTGCTGGACGCGGTTTTACCGGAAGATGTTACGCGGCTAAACTTATCGACGACTCTTTCTACAAATGCCATCGTTGAAGGGCGCACTGACGAAGTCGGTGTTATTGTTTCTTCAGGGCCCGGTATAGATCCATATAATTTTCAGACAGGTAAGTACTACTTCCCTGTGTCAGGCTCGATTGACCATCGAGGGGAAGAGATAGCCCCTGTTGTTGCAGGTGAAGTTGCTGAAGCTTTTGATACTTGCGTTGCGGCGGGCATTTCTGCATATGCTGCGGTTGGTAAGTTTTCGACACGTAACCCGGCTCATGAGGAAAGCATTGCAAGTGCATTGGCAGAAAAAAGTGATGTGATCTCTCTAGGTCATCGCTTTTCCGGTCAGTTGGATTTTCCGCGTCGTATTGCAACTGCGTATTATAACTCGGCGGTCTGGCGAATGTACAATAACTTTGCGGATGCGGTTGAAGCAGGCGTTCGCGCTAAAGGCATAACAGCCCCTGTGAATATTTTAAAAGCAGACGGTGGCACTATGCCTCTCGAGCGCTCCCGCGAGTTGCCTGTTGAGTCTATTCTTTCAGGGCCTGCTGCCAGTGTGATGGGTGTACTGGCACAGCAACGTGTAGATGCCGACACTGACGCCCCGCATGATGATATTCTTATTTTAGATATCGGTGGCACAACTACAGATATTGCGTTGTTAGTCGCAGACACGCCGCTTGTAGAAAAGGATGGTATCGCCGTAGGGAGTTTTCCGACTCTTGTGCGTGCGTTAAAAACTCGTTCTATCGGTATCGGTGGCGATTCTGAGCTACGCTATTCCGCAGGAGCGTTGCGAGTTGGGCCTAAGCGCAGGGGAGCGTGCATTGCAGCTGGTGGTGAATCCCCCGCGTTGATGGATGCGCTTATCTATTGTGGTCATGCCGCGTTTGGTGATGTTGATGCCAGTCGTCAGGGGATAGAGACATTTGCTGCTGAGTGCGACATGGAGCCGCTGGAACTAGCCGAATCTGTAATCAACCTTGCAGTTGAAACAATATCACGCGCAGTGCATGACTTTATCGCAGAAGTGAACAGCACTCCTGTGTATACTATTCGGGAAATGCTGCATGGAAATAAACTAACACCCGCTCAGGTAAGCATTATGGGAGGACCTGCCGAGTCGTTCCAACAGTTACTGACAGACGCGCTTGCTTTGCCAGTACATACTGTTCCGCAGTTTGCTGTTGCTAATGCTATTGGTGCCGCGATGACAAGACCAACTTTCGAGTTGGAGCTTTTTGCTGATACGGAAGCGCAGACTCTTTTCATTCCTGTCATGGGCGAAAAACGCGCTGTTTCTGCACGGTATACGTTGACTGATGCTGTGCTGGATGCAAAAGAGGCTTTGATTGAATATTTCAGACAGCGAGGGCTGGCTGTTGATGTGGATGATATTCAAGTAACTGAAAAACAGTCATTCAATATGGTTGGAGACTATGGTACTGTCGGGAAGAATATCCGTGTGAAATGTCAGATAACCCCGGGAGTTGAAATATAGTATGCAAAAAATTTTGGCGTACTGTGTGTTGGTTGTGTTGCTTGTACTACAATCTTTTGCAGCACAGGCTGAAGAAGCCGCTGCGCCGGAAGTTTCTTTGAAAACTATGGTCGGGCAAATGGTCATGGCTGGTTTTCGGGGAGAAGGAGCGACGTCTGCGCATGTGCTACTGCGTGACATCAAACAGCATAAAATCGGTGGTGTGATTCTATTTGAAAAAGACGCCCTGAGACCACAAGCGGTGCGGAATATTGTGAGTAAAGAGCAAGTGCATGATCTAGTAACGATTTTGCAGGACTGCTCTGAAACTCCGTTACTCGTGGCTATAGATCAGGAGGGCGGAAAAGTGTGCCGCTTTAAACCGGTACACGGGTTTGCGGGAACTCCTTCTGCACAGAAATTAGGGAAAAATCCTGTAAGCGAAGCTTTTTCCGCAGGTGAACAGACAGGAGCTTTTTTACATCAAGTTGGAATTAACTTGAATTTTGCACCAGTGCTGGACGTTAATATTAATCCGGAATCTCCTGTCATCGGTGCAGTGGAGAGAAGCTTTAGTGATGATCCGGCAAAGGTTGCCATGTATGGGCATGCGTTTGCTCAGGGTATGGCTCGCCATGGTGTTATTGCGGGATATAAGCATTTTCCGGGGCATGGAAGTGCGTTGACTGATTCCCATAAAGGATTACCAGATGTAACGGAAACATGGTCAACACGAGAGTTAGTTCCGTTTATAGAATTATTAGATAAAGAACCTGCACATGTGATTATGGTAGGGCATCTTTATAACCGTAGCCTAGATACGGATTGCCCAACATCGCTTTCGTATGCAGTTGTTACCGAGCTTTTACGTACCCAGTTGAAGTATAATGGTGTGGTCGTTACGGATGATTTGCAGATGGATGCCATTATGAACGAATATTCAATCGAAGAAGCGGCAGTAAAGGCTGTGCAGGCGGGATGTGATATTTTGCTTGTCGGGAACAACATGGAATATGACCCAGATGTTGTTTGCAAAATCGTGACAGCTGTAACATGGGCAGTACATAACGGTGACGTAACTCTAGAGCGAATAGAAGAGTCGTATAACCGCATTAAGCAGCTAAAGCGTAATGCTGGCTTGCTGGTAGAGAACGTCGTAATGCACTAGAGCGCATTTTAATACAAGAAAAAGGGTGGAGCCAATAGTTTGGTTCCACCCTTTTTCTTTGCGGATACTATAAACACACTTTTGTGAGAGCAAATTTCTGTAGCCTGTTGGAGTGCACTCAAGGAATTCTTTTCCTCGCTTCACTCTGATTAGTTGAAGCTGGGGTCATATCATCCACAGCTTGGCTATATTCAATTGCTCTTTGGTGCAGTCATTCTGAATCATCAAGCGTCTTGCTCTAGCTGTGAAGAAAGTGCTCGATATTTTTTGTATAAGCGAAGACCCAGCGCAGAAGAAAGCACAAACAACGTTGCGCTGACACTTGTGCGGAGTACTGGTTCTACCGTTACGCCGCTTCCCAAAAGTGAGAATATAATGGTTTGCGGCATGTATCCCAAGGATGAACCGGCAACAAATGGCAGCGGGCGAATGTTGCTTACACCGGCGACTACGTTGGTTGCAAGGTTGCTGCCTACAGGCAGTAAACGCACGATAATTGCGGTCTGGAACGGTGCGTTTTCTAAAAAGCTATTAATGCCTTGCAGATGGTGAGGGAATCTTCGGTTGATAGTTTCTTGTCCCAGAAGGCGAGCTATCCAGAAGCAGCATACACAGCCGAGCGTTACGGCAACGATGGCAGCTAGAAAGCCCTGTACGGCGCCAAAGGCATATCCAGCACAAAAAGCAGACAACTGTCTTGGAATTCCCATTCCCGTGAGCATAGCGGCGAGTCCGACAAAAAGGAGCACCCCTTGGAGTCCTGTATTTCGGATATATGTGTCCACCCACTCAGGTTCAAGAACCTCAGCGATGCCGAGTTTGCGTAGTGTAAGAACAACGGCAACCAACAGTCCAATGACTGCAAGGTTGATAAAAACTTTTTTTTGATTTGAAGCCATAATTTTCCCTGCATTGACGAAGCCGAGCATCAAGCAGTTGGTCTATGAATATAGTTGAAGCGCATATGCAATTAGTGCGCTTGAACGCATGTTATACGTTACGATCTTTAATTGAGTAGCGGAAGTGTCGGCTCTGCATCCAGCGGATAGCTAACAGGTCGAGAAAGGTTGCTTTTGCTCGGTCGATGATTCCGTATTTTGATTCACCATGCTGACGGTGTCTGTGATTAACAGGAACTTCAGATACGGTTGCACCCTGCATTTTCATAAGCGTAGGAAGGAAACGGTGCATGCCTGTGAGCATTGGGATTCGCTGAACCATCTGGGTATCCATAACTTTAAGTGAACAGCCTGTATCTTTAACAGTTTCGCGGCTCAGCTTGTTACGGATGGAGTTGCCGATTTTGGATGCAACTTTTTTCTGCAAAGTGTCCTGACGCTTATGACGCCAGCCTATGACCATGGTGTAGCCACGTTCGTACTCGCGCAGAAG
Organism: Halodesulfovibrio sp.; assembly: GCF_025210605.1. Lineage (NCBI taxonomy): Bacteria > Pseudomonadati > Thermodesulfobacteriota > Desulfovibrionia > Desulfovibrionales > Desulfovibrionaceae > Halodesulfovibrio > Halodesulfovibrio sp. The sequence continues at coordinate 153,132 of NZ_JAOARI010000024.1, forward strand.
ATTAGGAATGTCCGCAGGGTCATTCTGTAAATCTGCATCAATAGTGATAACAACATCGGTGTCAGCAGCATCAAAGCCAGCTTTAAATGCAGCGGACTGACCGCAGTTGTTTTCAAAAGCAAGATATTTTGCTTCTGGATGCTGTTCGCTTAAAGAACGGACAACTTGCAGGCTGTTGTCGGTGCTGCCGTCATCAACAAAAATTACTTGCCATTTTTTGTCGGTTGGAGCCAACGCTTTATGTATTTCATCGAAGAGTAACGGGAGATTATCTTCTTCGTTGAACACTGGTACAACTATAGATAAGGAATTAATATTTGTCATGCGCATGGTATAAGGTCATTGGTGCTGCTTGTAAATACGGAGAGAGTATATTTCGTGGGGCAGAGTGCTTTTTTGGAGTTTAATTGCGTAAAAATTAAAATTAATTGCAAAGTGCTGTTGACAGGCTCCGCGAATAGGCATAGAAGCTCTCTCACGATGACGCGGGGTGGAGCAGCTCGGTAGCTCGTCGGGCTCATAACCCGAAGGCCGCAGGTTCAAATCCTGTCCCCGCTACCAATAAAAATGATTCAGGGGTGTAGTTCCAACGGCTAGAACGCCGGTCTCCAAAACCGGATGTTGGGAGTTCGAATCTCTCCACCCCTGCCATTAACTTTTCGTTTAGTATTTTGCATTATATTGATACGAGAGTAAATGGTGATATAAAGAATACAGATTCAGAATAGTTATCTGAATCTTTTTTTTGTGACTTCGCAATGCAGCAATACTTGCAGTTGTTGTGAAGAACAGTTTATGATGACGCGGGGTGGAGCAGCTCGGTAGCTCGTCGGGCTCATAACCCGAAGGCCGCAGGTTCAAATCCTGTCCCCGCTACCACATAAAAGATGATTCAGGGGTGTAGTTCCAACGGCTAGAACGCCGGTCTCCAAAACCGGATGTTGGGAGTTCGAATCTCTCCACCCCTGCCACTATATTTTGTACATGTTAGACGGTGACTGTGTTTTTTTACATGCATACGGAATAGCTTGTACGGCTTATGATCTTCTTGTAGATCATCATTGATGATTACTTAGTTGCTGTAGACGAGACAGTAGCTATTTAGAAGATGCAAACTATGATGACGCGGGGTGGAGCAGCTCGGTAGCTCGTCGGGCTCATAACCCGAAGGCCGCAGGTTCAAATCCTGTCCCCGCTACCACATAGTCTCAGGCTTGGAGATGAACAAGTCTTTGTATGTGCTCTGAGTGTTCGGTTGGTTAAAAAAGATTTATTTTAATTTTTATTGACGGACTGTTAGGAAGGGCATACAAGTTTTTTCACGATGACGCGGGGTGGAGCAGCTCGGTAGCTCGTCGGGCTCATAACCCGAAGGCCGCAGGTTCAAATCCTGTCCCCGCTACCATGATTATATAAGGTTCAGAAGTAATTCTGAACCTTTTTTTTTGCTCAAATCACAACGGACAGAAATTGTTTGTTTGCTCAATGTGTTCAATTAACTGAATAAAATCTATATGTGTTGACAGCAGCTGTACATGCGGTTAACACATATATTAACAAGTTTGTAAAAAGCAGAGAGCATTATGTACAACGCACCTTCGACAACTAATTTTACCGTTACTGGCAACACGTTGCTAGTCTCCGTTGTCGTCGTCAATGTCGTCAGAAACGTCATGAGGAATGTCGTCGCGTTGTAACGGTTTTGCATACTTAGTAAGAATGACTCCGCTAGCGCTTCGGCCCGGCGGATTTTTTTATGATCCAGAATCTCCGCCGGTAATGAACACTTGGATCAGGGCAGGAAGAGCAATGCAAGAAATGACCGGCGCTGAATGTACGGTTCGTCTTTTAGAACGGCAGGGTATTACTACTGTTGCAGGTATTCCGGGTGGAACTAATCTGCCGTTGTATGATGCATTATCACGTAGTGAAAAAATTACGCATATTCTTGCTCGCCACGAGCAGGGAGCAGGCTTTATAGCGCAGGGAATGGCACGGACAACAGGCAAGCCTGCGGTGTGTCTGGCAACTTCCGGTCCCGGTGCTACCAATCTTTTAACCGCCATAGCTGATGCCAAGCTGGATTCTGTTCCGCTTGTATGCATTACAGGGCAGGTTCCAACTCCACTTATCGGTACGGATGCTTTTCAGGAAGTAGATACGTACGGTATGTCTATTCCTGTTACAAAACATAACTTTCTTGTACGCTCTGCCGGAGAGTTGCTTACGGTAATTCCCGAAGCATTCAGGATCGCAGCTTCTGGTAGACCGGGACCAGTTCTTATTGATATCCCGCGCGATGTGCAGATGGAAGAGATCGCATTTGATGCGTTTCCTGAGCCAGCCATTGCGGATGCCCCGCCTGTTGTTTCTGATGATGAAATTACCAAAGCAGCACAGATGATTAATAGCGCTGCCCGACCTGTTTTGTGGGTTGGTGGTGGTGTGGTTGCAGCAAAAGCGGACGCTATTTGTAAAAAAATTGCGGAAACTGCTTCCATGCCTGTGACAATGACACTGATGGGGCTTAGCGCTGTTCCTCGCGATCATACATTAAATATCGGTATGCTTGGGATGCATGCAGAGCGCTACACCAATATGGCAATGGAAGGCTGTGATTTGATTGTTGCTGCGGGTGTACGATTTGATGACCGTGCTACAGGTAAGGTTAATGAATTTTGCCCTAACGCCAAAGTTATTCATATTGATATTGACCATTGCGAGTTGGATAAGCTTAGGTCTGTAAGTCTTGGGATTCTTGGAGATATTCAGGATGTATTCTCAAGGTTACTTCCGAAGCTGGAAGCCAAGCCGCGGACAGAATGGGTTGGATATATTAAAGCTCTTAAAACGGCTTTTCCTCCACATGCACCACAGGACAGCGGTTTTGATTCCCCGCAAAAATTTATACGCCTTGTGGGTGAATTGTCGGATGATTCTACTATTGTAACCACTGATGTTGGTAAGCATCAGATGTGGACTGCCCAAAGCTACCCTTTCACAGCGGGCAGCCAGTGGCTTACTTCCGGTGGCTTAGGCACTATGGGATTCGGTTTACCCGTTGCAATTGGTGCGGCTCTTGCGGAGCCTGACAGAAAGGTGCTTTGTTTTAGTGGTGACGGCAGTATTTTGATGAATATGCAGGAGCTTGCCACAGCAGTAGAGCACAATGTTAATGTTACCGTTGTTCTGCTTAACAATCAGTGCCTTGGATTGGTACATCAGCAACAGGAATTGTTTTTTGACGGGAATGTTTTTTCCTCTGAATATCCTGTAGCGCTTGATTATGTGACTATCCTGCGTGGTTTTGGCTGGCATGTATGCGATCTTGCGGAAGATTGTAACGAAGACATTTTGGCGCAGGCGCTAGCAACAAACGGTCCTTGCCTTATTCATATGCCAGTAAGCAGAGAGGAAAAAGTTTTGCCAATGGTTCCTCCGGGAGCAGCAAACAGGGTAATGATTGGAGGAGATACAAATGGCTAGTCATCCACGTACTGTTCTTGATATTTTGGTAAATAACCATGCGGGGGTCATGGCGCATGTTACTGGGCTTTTTTCGCGCCGTGCATTTAACGTAGAGGCTATTTTGTGTCTTCCGGTAGTGGATAGCTCAACGAGTCGAATATGGTTGCTCGTGAATGAAGATGGCAGGCTAGAACAAATGATGCGGCAAATGCGCAAGCTTCAGGATGTATATGAAGTAAATGCATGCGCTGAATATACACAAGTGTTCACAGACTTACATTCTGTCATGAATACTGATTCAGAAATATAGCTGTTAGAAGTTGTACGCTTTTCATTTTCGGTTAGATACAGAGGTGATTGATCTACTTGTGATAGATTACCTTTCTAGCTTTTGAGTTCTGCGTGCATTGATTACATACCATCCTATCTTTTTTTGAGAGAAAAAATTGTAAGCATTTTCTATTTTTGAAAATACTATTGTTCAGATGTTGCACCAAAAAGCATAGGGACATTAAAATTCCGTGTATGAGAACCATCATATACGGAATTTTGTTGTATTGTGACCTGCCAGAACGAAAGCTTATGTTTGCCGAAGTTTGAGAACTTGGGTACATATCTCTCGATGCATTTTTACGTTCGGAGTATTTCATGCGAATAGGATCTAAGCTCGCTGCAGGATATGTACTGTTGCTGGGGTTGATGGGGACACTTGTTTTTTTGGGGATTGATGGCGAACAGCGTTTATCGGAAAATTATGATACGTTGGCACGGCTTTCCCGTTTAGAAAGCAGCATTACAATGATACACAAGACTGCGCTTGCTGGTGCAGGGCATGATGTATTGCTGGAACTTAGCGATGAGCTTGCAAAAGAGCTTAAAGAAGTTAATTCAACAAAAGGCTCAAATGAAGCAGCCATAATACGCCGTGCGGAACTTGCAAATATGGCGTATAAGGAAAAATTAGGGGCACTTAAATCCTTATATTCTGGGATCAATCGTTATACAGAGCTTGCAAAAGAAAATGTAAATAACATTGCCGAAGATGTAGAGCGCATCGCAGCGATTCTTGCAGATCAACGTGTTCCTTTGCTCAGTGCTTCGTCATTGGATGCTCAACGTAAACGAGATGAGCGTCTTGCCGCAATGCAGAAGAGCGTTCAAAATTTGCAGGTTACGTTGCGACTGATGGAAACATCTACTAAAAAAAGTGATTATGATACTGCGAAAAATGATGCAGGACTGCTATTGGAGAGTTGTATTGCGTTACGCACAAGTCTTCAGGCTACAGACCTGCTTGTACTCGATAGAGCAACTGTCGCAGTTAAAAATTTAAATGCAGATTTCATTCAGCTTGGGCAGCTGTATAATAGAATTTTTGAAGTTAATTCGAGCACAAAATCTGGTCTTTCCGACGTAAAAGTTGCAGTGAAACAACTCGCAGATGCCCAGCGGGATACATTGTCATTTATCCGTGAATCCTCCATCCTGCCTGCAGTAGCAATTATTGCCAGCGCAGTGATTGTTGCACTTATTTTTTATCTGATAATCCTGCGTGCTTCAGGAGGCTTTATTGCCCGTGTTGAGCAGGCTGTACATGGATTGACTACAGGGGAGATGCCTCCGTCTTCCGGTAAGGCATTTGGCAATTCTCATTTGGAAAGTGCATTGCTGGCTGCGTGGAGCAAGGTTGCTGAACAGGCAAAAGCCTTGGAGCAAATCGCGGAAGGAAAGTCTGTTGTTGATCTGGAAAATAAACTCGGACTAGATGCCGTAAGCCGTGCAATTAATGATGTTGAAAATACACGGCGTGAGATGGAGCAAACCCTGCGTGACTGTCTCGAATCCGTGAATCAGCCTGCAACTGGTTCTGCATCCGAGATGTTGCAAACGCTGAAAACGTGCGTGTACGATTCGTATACGTCTCTTGCAACTGTAACGGAAAAAATTCAGCATCTGGGACGCTCCGGTACGGCATTGGAAAAAGGGCTAAGCAAGGCAGCCTCGCACAGTGAGCAGGCTTTTTCAACATTGCATAAAGGTAAGTCTTTCAGTGAAATGGCTTCGGCTGTTTCGGCAGCTGTCGATGGTGCTGCTGCACCCGCAAATGATTCTAGCAATACTGTTGCGGAGCTTAAAGGGCAGTTCAATGAGATTGAGCGCGCTATAAAAGTAATGGGCTGGCAGGTAGGAAGTTACGAAGACGTTGCGCGTAACCTTGAAACATTGGCTATCAATGTTAATGTTGAGGCTGCGCGTGTTGGAGCAGATACAACTGCAATGGGGACGATTGTTGAAGAAATCCGTGCCCTGTGTGCAAAATGCCGCCATGCTGCGGAAGCAAGTGATAACGGAAAAACGCTTAGCTCCCGAGCTCTTGATAGAGTTTTTGGCGCATTAGATTTGCTCGAAAGTAAAAAGCCTTCTTCGGTTTCAGCAGTAGATGGGGATGCACTTAAGCGTGCTGCACAAGTGTTGGGACAGTTGGAAAGCGTTGAGCTTGCGCTGACTGCTATCTTCACCAAAGCCACCGTATCTTGTTCTGAATTTGTGAATGAAGCGGAAGCCCTTGTTTCAGTTGTTGAAAATGCATCAGAGACTTCTGCTAAATTGTCTGAAGAGCTTGCAGAAACTGCCGCTGAGGATGTTGCAAAAGCTGTGGCTGAAGATAGTCCTATTGTGCTGACAGAACAAGTTACAACATTTGATGATGGTGTAACCGAGCTTCCAAAGCTCGATTTGTAATAGAAAACGTAGATGGTTAGGATGTGGTTTACAGGAATATATATGGTAGAGCTTGAAGATGAATGTACCGAATAACTGGGTAGTCATGCGACTGAGTGCACTAGGCGACGTAGTGCTCACAACAGGCGTGTTGACGTATCTGCATAACAAATACGGATGGCGTTTTACCTTTCTTACATTGGAACCTTGGGCAGCTGTATTGAAAGGGCATCCGGCAATTGATTCCATAATTCCTATTAAAAAAGAGCAGTTGCGCTCTGGGAAAGAATACACCTTTTTTAAGCAACTTGCAGAAGAACATGAAGGCAAAGGACTGCTTGATCTGCACGGAACCATGCGTTCCAGATTTCTTTCGTTGTGTTGGAAAGGAGCAGTGCGCCGCTATCCGAAGTTTTCGATACAGCGTAGATTATTTCTACAGACTGGTGGAAAACTCGGTGGAGAAAAATTACTGCAATATAACGTTCCACAACGGTACGCGCTGGCAGTGGAAGAAGTTGCTCCTACTCGGCTTGAATTACTTCCACAGCTATTCTTATCTCAGGAAGAGTTGCAAAAGGGGCAGTTGCTTTGCGAGCAAGCCGCAGGTGGCAAGCCTATTGTAGCCTTACATCCGTTTTCAACGCATCCTAACAAAGCATGGTTTAGCGAATCATGGAGAATGCTCGCTGCAAAGCTTGTTGATTCAGGAGCACACGTAATTGTCATTGGGGTCGGCAATTCACCGGTACCTGAAGGAAAGGGAGTGACAAACTTAACTGGAAGAACCAGCATCCGTGAGACTTGCGCTGTTCTGAAGTACGCCAAAGCGTTGGTTACTGGTGATTCTGGACCTATGCATCTTGCCAGTGGTGTGCAGACGCCTGTAGTCGCGCTATTTGGTCCTACCCACAGGGCTTGGGGATTCTTTCCGGAAGGGGTGTCCGACATCGTGGTTGAAGCTGATGAAGAATGCAGACCTTGTTCTCTTCATGGGAAAAAAGTTTGTGATAAAGATCAGGCGTGTATGCAATCAATAGAACCACAACGAGTCTTACAAAGTGTCCTTTCACTGCTTTCATAATGTTATTCTACTTTTGCAGGCATGATTTTTATTTATTTCAATAGGGGTTTAAAAAAAAGGATGAATCGATTAAGACTCATCTGGTTTTAATGAAAAATTGTTTTTTGTAGTAGCTGAAGATTCAGTTTAGCAAGAGTGCGTTTGTGAGAGTAGTGATAATAGGGGATGCTTCATGGCAGTCACAGGCAACACGATGAATTGTCTTTTGGTACTTGAACATGATGCTGAGGCTGTGTTGGGCAGCATCAGGCATCTGTTGGATGAAAAAAAATATAGTGTGCGACAAATTGGAGCATCTATAGAACAGTTGCTCGCTGTCTACAGGGGGGATCCACGTTCAGTTTTTGTGGCTAATGTGGATTGTGACAGTACAGTACACTTTCTTAATCAGATGGCACAAAGCGAGGCTTGTTCGCATTTGCCGATTATTTGTTGCTCTGCAACCTTCAAAAAGGCTGAGTTTTACCGAGAACAGCTTTTTCAGCCCTTTGCCTATCTTCCTCTTCCTTGTCCTGATGTGATGTTTGAATGCACACTGGAATCGGCATACAACTATAGTGCTGTGCAAGTCCGACATAGTTGTGCTGTGGAAAAATATACACTTATCGCGCAAAATATTTCAGAAAGTGTCGTCTTTTTGGATACATCATGGCGTATTGATTTTGCGAACGAGCATTTGAAACAGTTATTGGGTTGTAGTGCCCCTTTGCAAGGGGAGCATATACAAACTTTCCTTGATACAGAAACGGTTGCCCGACTTGAGTCTGTATGCAGCAAGCTGGGTGAAAATTCGAAACAAAGCTTTCAGGGCTATGTGATTACCTCCGAAGATGAAATGGTGCCTGTATGGTTTGCTGTAAGTGAGGTTGCCGGTTGTGAAAATCTGCTTTGTGTAATGACAAACCTTGAAGAAAACTTGCAAGCGGAAGCTGCGTTGCGAGAGGCTGAGGCGAAGTATCGTGCTTTGTATCAGAATGCAGCTGAAGGCATGTTCCGCATTGAAGAGACTGGAAGAATTATAGAGGCAAACGCAGCTTTTAATAAAATTTTTGGATTTGAAATTTCTGACTGGGCAACAGTACCTACAAGTTACAATCTTTCTGAGCGGTTTGTAACTTCGACTGATTTTATTAAACTGATGGAACAGGTGCAATCTGTTGGGCGTCAGTCAAAATTTAATGCTCAGTTGATGCGTTCGGATGGGACACCTATATGGGGAGAGATTTCTGCTCAGTGGAGTGTTGATCCTAAAAATCAAATTCCGTATGTGGAAGGTATCTTATCAGATGTAACTGAGCGGCGGCGTGTTGAATTGGACTTGCAGCATAGAGCAACTCGTGATTGCCTGACGGGTGTTTTTAGCAGACTTTCATTTACAGAAAAGTTGCATTCAATTTTTGCAAGTGCTTGCTACGAGAATACGCGGTTTGCTGTTTTGTATCTTGATTTGAATGATTTTAAAAACGTGAATGATACCTACGGACACCATTCCGGCGATATTGTTATTAAAGAGCTTGTTGGTCGGATAGCAACTCAGATTCGGGAACGTGATGTTTTCGGGCGTATTGGTGGTGACGAGTTTTGTATTGTGCTCGAAGATATACGCTCAACCAAGGATGTGGATGCAGTTGTGGATAAAGTCCGAAGCGTTGCTGATGCTCCCGTTCGAATAAACGAAGAGCATTCAGTCAGTGTTGGATTAAGTGTCGGTGCTGCTATTTTTCCAGAAGATGGCGATTCTCCGGAAGTCTTACTGCAACGGGCAGACAAGGCTATGTATCAGGAAAAGCGCAGCTAACCGGTGAGATCTTCGCCTCCTGCATCAGGAGCAGTTTTGAGCATCGCCCCAGCATTCTGTAATAATATCGGCATAGTCATGCATGATTTTATGAACGCTGTCAGGAACTAGGTACGAAATGTCACGATCCTGCATCCACCGTTCTCGAATAAGTGTGGCGGAAACGTCAATGCGTGGCTGTTGCAGGAAGTAGATGCTGTGATCTCCTACAGTATATCCAGCTGTAATGTTGTCTGCGGGAGCGAGTGCGGTATGTTCCGGCCAATATTGTGGGCAGAGTGTATTGAATTGTTTCTCGTCGGCATCAGAGCGTGCCAGTACGATGATGTTCGTATGCTCAATAAGCTCTAAGCCTCTATGCCAGTCTGCGAGCGTAGGTAAATCGATTGACCCCATAATAAAAAACAGCTCGCAATCCCCTTCTTTTTTTTTGTAGTCTTGAAGAGTGTCGTATGTGTACGAAGGACCGGAGCGTTCTGCTTCTAATTCATTCACACGAAAGTCAGGATAGCGGTTGATTGCAGCACGAATCATACGATTGCGTAGCTCAAAAGACAGCAGTCCATTTTCTTTTTTATGCGGCGGTGTGGCGCATGGTACAAAGTCGATGCGGTCAAGATTAAATGCTTCCTGAACTTCTACCGCAGGGCGAATATGCATAATGTGAGTGGGGTTAAATGTTCCCCCGAGAATAGCAATACGTTTCATAATTAGCTTATCTTGTTTAATGTTATGGGGATATGCTTATTAATGTATGTGAGACTATACCATGTGATACTGTGCACTGCCAAAGGAAAAAAGGACAAATTCCTATTAGTTACGAAATGGTTAGCTGCTGTCGTAGATAGTGGTATACTGTACGATTAGATGGTCATTAATGGCTTTGGTAATAAAAAAAGGATGAAGCAACATGCTTCATCCTTTTTTTATTACGTATCGATTGGAGTTTATTGGCGAACTTGACCTTGACCAAAAATGACGAATTTAGTCGTAGTGAGTTCTGTTACGCCCATTGGGCCGTATGAATGCAGTTTAGATGTGCTGATGCCGATCTCTGCTCCGAGTCCAAGCTGTCCACCATCATTGAAGCGGGTAGAGGCGTTTACGGAAACACATGACGCATCAACTTCGCGCATGAACTTCATCGCGCGCGTGTAGTCTTGTGTGCAAATAATTTCTGTATGGTTGGAACCATGGTCGGCAATGTAGTCTTGTGCCTCTTGCATGGAATCGACAATTTTTACTAGAAGAATAAGGTCGTGGTATTCTGTTCCTGGATCAGCTTCAGTCATAGCGACTGCATGCTTGCCGAGCAATGGGAAAGAGGTAGGGCAAGCACGGAATTCTACAGAGCGCTGTTCACCCAACTCTTCAGCTACCATAGGCAAAAATTCTTCGGCAATGTCTTTGTGAACAAGCAAGCCTTCCAAAGCGTTACAAACACCCGGACGCTGAGTTTTACCATTGATAATGATATCAAGTGCTTCAGTCAGGTTCGCACTTTTATCAATAAATGCATGACAAACCCCTTTGTAGTGTTTCAATACCGGCATTGTCGCCAGTTCTACAACAGTACGGATAAGGGTTTCGCCTCCGCGAGGAATTATGACGTCAATGTGTTCGTCAAGCTTGCACATTGCTTTGATCGCTTCACGATCTGTAGTCGGAATAACCTGCACACATTCTTTTGGCAGTCCGGCATATTCAAGAGCTTCATGAAGAAGCTTTGCAAGGGCAATGTTGGAATTGATTGCCTCGGAGCCACCACGGAGGATGATTGCATTGCCTGCTTTCAAGCAAAGAATACCGGAGTCAATGGTAACATTCGGACGGGATTCGTAGATCATAGCAATTACGCCGAGTGGAATCCGCATTTTACCTACCAGCATACCATTAGGACGCTGCCACTGCGTTTCAATTGCACCAACGGGGTCATCCATGTCGGCAATAAATTCACAAGCGCTAGCCATTTCGGCAATAATTGCCGGAGTAAGACGCAAGCGATTGAGTCGAGGGGCATCAAGACCCTTTTCTTCTGCTTTGGCAATATCAATTTCGTTTGCAGCAGTAATCTGGTCTTGCTTTTCAGTAATAAGCTCAGCAAGGCGTTTTAGTGCTTTTGACTTCATTTCCGGACTGGCAGCAGTAAGTTTGCGCGCAGCAACGGATGCTTTTTGTCCCATCTCTTCTAACAGTTGATAAGTATCCATATGTCCTCCGGCTAGGTATCGGAAAAAGCCTGTAACAGTGGGGCTTACCGAATGATATGTGATTTGCGCAGGTCAGCACGCAAGGAATTTTCAACGATGTTCTCTAGCAGTTGTTTCGGTACATTGAATCAATTGCTTTTACCGTAATTTTTAGAAATACCTTTTTGAAGTGTAAACTGCAAGAGACTCACAGGTAAGTACAGGCAAAATAGGCAATGCATTATATTTAAATAATGGTGCATAAAATATGAGACAAAGTACGATGTGACGGTATAACATACAATATATTTTGACAATTTCGTCACATGGTTTTACAAAAAATTGTTTTCAAATGGATACTGAGAACACGTTTAGGAGCGAACATGGTCGATCACAAAGAACACGAATCCTCATTGCTTGTAGACTCGTTGCAAAAAAACATTTCGCAGGAAGCAGCACCGTTACTCAATTTTGTTCTGAAGCATGTTAAAGCTATTGCCTTTGGGCTGGTTCTCCTTACGGGAACGATAGCAGGTTTTGGTATCTATAATTATGTGCATGAAGGAAACATCGCAAAGGCACAGGAAACATTAACAGAGCTTACATCAGCGCCATTGAATGAAGCGCAGCTTGCAAAGTTAAAAAAATTCGCGGAAACATCCCCTGTACAGGTTCGTCCTGCTGCGTTGCTTGCCTTGGCAAAAGCATCCTTACGAGCAGAAAATTATGCTTCTGCGGTAGATGCATGGGGAACATTGCAGGCGCTTAATATTGAGAGCATGCGTGACATAGCTGGACTTGGCAAAGCAGATGCGTATGCCCGAATGGGTGATTACAAAAAAGCGCAGGAAGTGTTAACCCAGATGCTTTCTTCAGCGTCTGAGGCGTATAGATTGCCTGCCAAGCATCAGCTGGCTATGATGGCAGAAAAAAGTGGAGACGTAAAAACGTCTATAACATTATATAAAGAGCTTGAAAGCGTTGTTCCGCCAGCAAATAAGGCTTTTTATAGTCATAAGATAGCTATGTTGAATCTCAAGCTTAAAAATTAGCGATAAAACGGAATAGATAACCAGTGCAGCAAGGTGCGGTGCTGTTCTGGGTATTTGTATGATTTTATTGATAAAGTTTTTTTCGGAATTACGAGTTTTCGAGAAGGTGTCCTCAATGATGATATTCTTTATGTCCTTTGGTTAGTGGGGCGGGGTTGACCTTGGGGGGGCTGCTGAGTAAGAGATGCAAACGATTATTGTGCAGCTGTTTGTCATGATAGTGAATAAAAATTTAGTACATGCTCCGTTGTAGAGCATATGCTGCATGATATCAAAGCTAACAACAAATTTTACGGCAATATTTTTTTGTTGATTGCGTCCAGCATAGAACATGTTTCTTCGGTAATAAATACAGCCTGTTTTTTTGAGGATACTGTATTATGACTGCTCGGGACATGTGTATAGAAAGAGTGCATGGTTATGCGTGCTGGGGGAATTGCAAGAGGGTGTTGTCCGGTTCATATACGCACATAACATTCGTCACCATGCGAGCGTTATGTTGAAGCAGATACCACCTTTTCTGCTAAGCTAATGATAATTGCTGAACCCGTTCCGGAATGCTGTATTTTTGATACATCAGCTGGGCATGACCGGAGCTTAGGAATCAAATTACATGACTGTTACTACGTTACAAGATGACAAACTGCAGCCTTACATGGGTACCCTTCAGTGCATTGTTTCTGAGCTTGGCTCCCAGAAACCCTTCCAATCTACACTGAAATCTTTGTTGCAGACTTTGTCTGAGAACCACAACTTTAGAAGACCACACATTGTGATCTTTGATCCGGAAACTCGCACCCTTAAACTGACTCTTGCACATGGTCTTGATTCTGGTAGTGCTATTGAGTACGAACCGGGGGTAGGGGTAACAGGGCAGGTATTTACCACCGGTTCTCCCGTGATTGTTCCACTCATGAAAGATCATCCAGCCTTCTTGAACAAAGCCTTTGGTCGTACGGATGAAGAACTGGCAGATTTGGCATTTATTTGTGTGCCGATTACTGTTCCTGGTAAGGAAGGTTCTGCCGGAGAAGTTATAGGCACACTTAGTGTTGATTTGCCAAGTGACACTGCCGAAAGCCTTGAGGGACAGACTCGTTTTCTGGAAGTAGTTGCCGGTATGGTTGCAAACCATGCTACGTACTTGCAGGAAGAAATTGCCCGCCAAACGCATATGATGGCACAAGGTCTTGGTGGTGGTGAGTTAGCTGAGCACCCTGCTGTTTCAGCTAATATTATTGTTGCGTCAAAGTCCATGAAGCTTGTGCTTAATCAAGTTTCACAGGTTGGTCCTAGCCGAGCTACGGCACTGCTTCGCGGTGAGTCCGGTACTGGTAAGGAACTTCTTGCCGAGGCAATTCACCAAGCAAGCCCGCGTCGAGACAATCCGCTTATTAAACTTAATTGTGCAGCGTTGCCTTCTGAACTCGTAGAAAGTGAACTGTTCGGGTATCAGAAAGGTGCATTTACCGGTGCTGTTCAAGATAAAAAAGGGTTATTCGAGCTTGCGAATAACGGAACCTTGTTCCTTGATGAAGTTGGTGAATTAAGCCCGACAGCGCAGGCAAAAGTGTTGCGTGCAATTCAGGAGCAGGAAATTCAGCGACTCGGTAGTGAAAAGACGTTGTCTGTAGACGTTCGTCTTATTTGCGCAACACATCGTCCTTTGGAAGAGCTTGTAGAAAAAGGTGAGTTCCGCGAAGATTTATACTACCGCATTAACGTGTTCCCGGTGTTTATCCCACCTCTTCGTGAACGCCGTGAAGATATTTTGCCGCTTTCTGAACATTTCCTTTCTACATATGCAGAAGAGTATGAGCGTAATATTAAACGCATTTCTACTCCAGCTATCGATTTGTTGATGCAGTACCATTGGCCGGGGAACATCCGTGAGTTGAAAAACTGCATCGAACGTGCTGTGCTTGTGTGTGATGAGCAGGTTATCCGTACGTATCATCTCCCGCCTTCTTTGCAGACAGCGGAAAGCACCGCGACAGACTCCAACCTCTCTTTCTGTGAGGCTGTAGCTAAGTTTGAGCAGGAACTTCTTGTAGATGCTCTTAAAAAAGCTAGAGGAAATATGTTGCAGGCTGCGCGTGATCTTCGTGTGAGCTACCGTATTGTGAACTATAAAGTTAAAAAATACGGCATCGATGCAAAGAAATTTGCTGTAACACGGGGGCGCAACCGCTAGTTCCTTTACATTCATAAAGTTTATTTAAAGAGTCGTAGAAATACGGCTCTTTTTTTTGTTCCTAACGTTTTGAATTTACGATTCTTTTCTAGAACTTAAAAGATTGAAGATAACTTTAGATATCTTTAGATAGTGTTAATGGATGATTGGGGCATCTGCCACCGTACCTATAGGTGAATACGCCAAGAAGTAAGGAGCATTTCTAATGAAACCGAAAAAATCTTCAAGCTGGCTCGAACTGGTCTACGGCGGAACCATTGAGGAAGGGCTTTCAACAAGCAGGGAAGCTTGTCCCGGACACAATGATGTCGCCGCTTATCTCGATAAAAAACTTCCGGTAGCTCGCAGAAAGGAAGTGGAAGGGCACATGGCTTCATGCCGCGAATGTCGTTCCGAGGTTCTCGAGTTACGAAGAATTTTGTCATCCTGTTAATCGCACGTCACTAATCTCAAGGAGGAGAAAACACATGCAAGTATCTACAACACAATATATCAACTCAACGCACTCCCGCGACATGTCTGCTAAAGAGCCGAAAAGCTCTCTCGGTAAAGATGACTTTATGAAACTTTTGACAACGCAGATGTCCAATCAGGATCCGTTGAAACCGACTGACGATACGCAGATGCTTGCACAGTTGGCGCAATTCTCCTCACTTGAACAACTTTCAACATTGAACCAGACAGCAACCACAGCAAATACTGCTCTTGGTGCTATTAATGTTACAGGCGCTGTTAACTACATTGGAAAATCTGTAGTTGCCGGTGGCGATTCTATTACCCGTGGTAGCTCAGATTGTAGTCCTGTTTACTACACCCTGCCTGAAGGCGTTGATAGTGTTAAGGCACACATCTATGACGCATCTAAAAGTATTGTTGATACTGTTGTTCTCTCTGCAACAGGTGAAGGTGAACATGCCTTTACTTGGGATGGCACTAATCCAAAAGGTAAATTGCCTGAGGGTAAATACACTGTCGGTTTTGAAGCTCGCGATAAAAACGGCAAAACTGTTAAAGTTGGCTCGAAGGTTGCAGGTAAGGTTACAGGAGTTACTGCTAAAGACGGTAAGACTGTTCTTGAACTTGAAGGCGGTCGCACTGTGAACCTTATAGATGTTCAACGAGTCGAAGAAACAAAGGCTGTTTCCAGCGATTCTGATAAAAAAACTAGCGAAGAATCCGCAGCAAGTTAACTCAAAATACTACACTGAACATACTGAATCGGCAGCATAATTTGCCTGCCGCCTTAGTAAAATGAATTAAATTTATCGGCAAATTTTACCTACAGAATTATTGCTTTTCAGGGAGATAATCATGAGCGTTATGGGATCTATGTATACAGGCATTTCCGGACTTACTACTCACGCAGAACGTATGTCAGTACTGGGCAACAACCTCGCCAACACCAGTACTGTTGGCTTCAAGAGTGGTACAGTTCAGTTCGAAGATCTCTTCTACTCAAGCCGTTCGCACGGTGCGTCAGTCGGGCAGATTGGTCACGGTTCCCGCGTATCATCTATTTATCAGGATTTTTCACAGGGCGCATATGAAAACACAGGCGCTGTAACTAACGTAGCCATCGGTGGTCGTGGCTTCTTCTTAGTGAATGACCCAATTAATGGCTCAGAGTACTACACCCGCGCTGGTGACTTTAAGTTTGATAACGAAGGTTTTCTCATCAACCCTCAGGGTATGAGAGTGCAGGGCTGGGCTGCTGCTGATAGCTCTACAGCTGTCGTTAAAGGAGCTGTTGGCGACCTTCAGATTGATTCTTTCCAGTCTGAACCTAAAGAAACAAGCAAGATGTCCCTTTCTCTTAACCTTTCAAACAAAGCAATTGATAAAGCAAAGCCAACAACACCAGGTACTGCTGCGAACGGTACTGACTTTTTTGCTTTGTTCTCAACATGGGACGCAAAAAGTTCACCAGCTAAGCCGCTTGGTGACGACAAGTACTCCTACCAGAAAACAATGAAAGTTTTCGATAAAACCGGCTCTGCTCATGAAGTTACCGTATACTTCGATAAAGCTAAGACAGTAAGCGGCGAAGATACTTGGGAATACATTGTTACGTGTAACCCGAATGATGATGGTCGCCCAAATATGATGACTGGCTCTCCTGCCACCAATACAAGAACGAAAGGTCTTTTAATGGCGGGTACAATTAGCTTTAGTAACACTGGCGCAATGAAAAATATGTCAGCATATACATATGACGCTGGCGCTGCTGGCACTGCTGATCCAGATTCAAAAGATAACTGGAAAGCTGCTACCATGAGTGAAGATGGTTTCCCGATTTTTACAGCAAACTTTCTTCACTTAGAAGATGTTAACGATACTGATGATAAGGCTGCTGATGGTGCAAGCCCTGAGTTGATTGCACTTGATTTTGGGTTTAGCTCCAAAAATGCAAGCCGTGCATTTGAAAACGCAGCTGAAACTATGACAGCAGTTGAAGCAGATGGTACCAAACTCGCAAAGATTAATGATGTAGACATTAACAAAACTAAAAAGTCTGCAACTTCGTTTTCAATTGCGTCCACAACACACAGCATGGAGCAGGATGGCTATACTGCTGGTTTCTTGCAGGAAATTACAATTGATAAAAACGGTGTTGTTGGCGGACGTTATTCCAATGGTCAAAAACAAGAAATGTTTGTTCTCGCCTTGGCGGATTTTGCAGATAGACAGAGTTTAAGCCTTCAGGGTGGTAACCTCTATGCAGAAAGTTCTCAGTCCGGGCAGGCTGTAGTTGGACGAGCTAATACAGGTCGTTTAGGCAATGTGTCTTCAAATACGCTGGAACTTTCCAACGTAGATATGTCACGCCAGATGGTAAAACTGATTTTAACTCAGCGTGGTTATCAGTCTAACTCCAAGGTTGTGACTACGTCAGATGAAATGCTTCAGGAAGCAATTAATCTGAAACGATAGTTGTCGATAGATGTGCCGCTGCTGAACTGCAGTAGCGGCTTTTAGAATGTAGCGGCACACCCCAGTCTGTTAAGAGGAGCACACGAAATGTCTATTTATGATCTTATGTCTATCGGCAACAATGCAATGATGAACGCAAAGCTTGGCATCAATGTTACAAGTAACAACATGGCTAACGCGGACGTCAAAGGTTACTCTCGTACAACCGTTAATTATGTCTCTCGATCCCCTTTGGTGCGGAACAGCTTACAGTTTGGCACAGGGGCGGAAGCAGAGAGCCTTCGCAGGCATTACAACTACTTTGTTGAGCAGCAGTACCTAGCGTCGCATGGTCAACAGCAGTACTGGAATGCTAAAGCAGAAACATTGTACAGCGTAGAGTCATTGTTCAAACAAGGTGATAAAAATTACGGACTTTCTGTAGCTCTTGATAAATACTTCAGCAGCTGGAACTCTCTTACTCAGGATGCTGATAGTTCTGCGTACCGCATGGAATTGAAAGAGTATGCAAAAACACTTTCAACAATGCTTCATACAATGAGTAAGTCATTAAAGCAGGAGCTGCAAGCAACAGACAAAGCAATTGAACTTGGTGTTGCAGATGCGAACGCATTAATGAAAGACATCGCAGAGCTGAACCGAAGCGTTCTGGGGCAGCCAGAAAATCTTGTGCTGCAAGATGAGCGTGACCGCAAAATTCGCAAGCTCGGTGAACTTCTTCCTATTAAATCTTTACATCAGTCAGACGGCTCATTCACAGTTATTACTGAGTCTGGGCAAACATTAGTTGACGGCATTGAAGCTTTCGAACTTGCGGTAAAAGGACCTGAGGCTCAAGCAGAATTGACAACAGGTTCTGCCTTCAAAGGTGAAGTTAAGTTTGAAGGTCAAGGTTCCAAGGAATACAAAATAGAAATGGTTAAAGGCGGTGCGCTGGGTACTGCGGAATTTAAAGTTTCTATCGATGGTGGAAAGACTTGGCTGACCGACGAAAACGGTGTTGAACGAACTTTTAAAGCTGGTGACGCAGACAATAAAGTAAAAATTGAAGGCGTTAATATCTGGTTCAACAATTCATCACCGGCAACAGATTTATCAAAAGCAGATGCTTTTAATATTGTACCGAAAAGTGGACTTTACTGGAAAAAAACCACCGCACACCTCGTAAATATTACTCCTCGTGGTGGTTACGGTAATGAATCCGGAAGATTGAGTGGTGGACGTCTTGGCGGTTTGTTCGCTGCGCGTGATAGCGGCATTGCCAGCTATGAAGAGCGAATGGAAGCTTTTACAAAAGAACTTATTTGGCAGACTAACTACCAGCATTCACAGGGCGCAGGGCTTGCTCACTACAAAGAAACACAGAGTACCAATTCTGTAGTTGATTCTTCTGTAGCACTTAATAAGTCTAATTTGGCATATGCTAACAAAATTACCAAAGGTACCATAAGCTTTCAGGCATATACCGCTCAGGGCACACCGGATGGCGCTCGTATCGAAGTCTCAGTAACTCCGGGTATGTCTCTTGATGACTTGGTGACAGCGATTAACAACGCGCCTACTACCGCGACAGCTAAATTGACTGCATCAATCGAAGGCGGAAAGCTTAAAATTAAATCGAAGGTAGCGGACGGAAGTTTTGAATTCGCAGGCGACACTTCAGGTGCTCTTGCAGCCTTAGGACTAAATACATTCTTTAGTGGCTCCAGTAGCTCAGATATTGATCTTGATGCACGAATCAAAAATGATCCCAAACGAATTAACGCAGCTGTCGTTAACGGGCTTGGTTTGGTAGATCATGGTGATAACAAAAACGCTCTTGCTCTGCATGCGTTGGTGAAGAAAGGTGTTACGTTGGACACAATCCACACAAATACATCTCGAACTTTCTCCCAGCATCTAAGCACACTGACTGCACTTGTCGGGGCAGATATGGACGGAGCATCACGAAACAAGGTCTATTGCGACACAGTGAGCAAAGATCTTGAAAAACGCCAACAGTCTGAGGCTGGTGTAAACATGGATGAAGAGCTGACAAACTTAACCAAGTATCAAAAGAGTTTCGAAGCTGCTTCCAAGCTGATTACCACAGCTAACGAAATGTTCGATACCATCCTACAGTTAAAATAGCAGAGCAGGAGAATTACAATGCGTATTGCACGTAGCATGATATATACACAGTCCACTGGTGGCATGAACAGCGCAATGAACGAAATTCTTCGTTTAAGCGAACAGGCAGGAAGCCAGAAACGTATCAACCGTCCTTCTGACGATCCAAGCGGTTCTGCTCTGATTATGGACTTGCAGTCACACATCAATTCCCTAACTCAGTATGATAAAAATATCACGACTGCAAAGGGTTGGCTTGATACTGCGAACGAACAACTTGGGACAATCAGCAGCACCATCATTAAAATTCAGGAACTGGCAAACCAAGGTTCTACAGGTACGGTGACAGATAAACAGCGCGCACTCATTGCAACCGAGCTGCGAGAACTTCAGGTGCAGCTGATTGGTCTGACAAATGGTGACTACGCTGGTAACTCTTTGTTTGCTGGTGCAGCTGTTAATAAGCCTGCATATAAACTTGGATTGGGTGCAACCGTTGAAAATGCAAATCAGGCGTTGGTTCATAGCGTAACTGGTGATGCTAAAAAAACTATTGCAGTTAAATTTCCAAAGCCGACAGCTACTCAGAATATTGGTGCTGCTTCAATACCTGTTCAATTTTCTGAAGATGGTGGCAAGACATGGAAAAATGCCACTATTCCAACAGGGGCTGGGGATACAGTGTCTTTGAAGCTTGGCGGCGTAGAAGCTAAACTCAAAGTTGGCGAGCAGATTAAGCAGGATACCACCATGGTTATCCGACCTGCTGCAATCTATACTGGTTCAATTGATGGCGAAGCTAAGGCACAATATTTTGGTGCAAATACAGCCCTATCTCCTGTACCACAAGGTGTTTTCAGCAGCCCCGTTGCAGTTCGAATCGAAAATGATCCATCTGTTCTTATAGGCACTGCCATCGAATATTCATATAGCACAGACAATGGCGCAACATGGGTTCGAGGAAATGCAACAAAAGATAAGTTCTTAAATATTCCTGGCGGGCAGCTTGACTTAGGTGGATCTGGTAGCTTGCTGAAAGGTGAGCAGTTTGTCGTTAATCCAGTTGACTCTGCAATTCGCATTGAGATCAGCGAAGGCAACAAGATTCAGGTAAACAGTACTGGCGCTAATTTCTTCGGTGGTCTCTACACTGACAAAGTGACAGGCGCAACCGGACCAGTTGATGGACTTTCTGATGACAAAAACCTCTTTGAAGTTGTAGGAAACCTTATAGCTTCTCTAGAAATGGACGATCAGGACGGTGTGAAGAAATGTTTGGGTGATTTGAAAAAAGCAAATGAACATATCACCACAGAAACAGGTGTGCTTGGTGGACGGCAAAACCGCATACGTTTTGCGGCAGATGCGCATAGCAAAAGCAAAATGTCTACTACTGCACGTATTTCTTCTATTCAGGACGTTGATGTATCCAAATTGTCCACCCAATCCGATCGTGCTCAGTTCATTTACAAAACCGTGCTGTCTACCAGTGCGAAAGTAATGAACATGAGTTTACTCGATTACTTGAGATAAGGAGGTAGCCATGTCTGATTATTGGTCCGGACAGAAGGTTTATGCAGGCTTTGCAACGAAAACAGATTTTAACTCCATTATTGATGCAACCGTTAAAATGGAGAAGTTTCGTTACAACCAGCTGTCAAAGCAAGAAGCTGAAACAAATTTTAAAAAAGAGCAAATCGCCGGTTTGAATCGTACGATGCAAACCTACAAGAAACAGCTTGAATCCATGGATACGGTTGAAGAGTTTCTTGTAAAAAAAGGTACATCTTCAAAAACTGATATTGCTTCAGTTAAGGTGAGCGCAAGCGCACAGGAAGGAACTCATAACCTAAAAGTAACACAACTTGCTGATGTAGCATCTGTTGTTTCTACTGATATGGATAAAGTTGCCTATACTGGTGCAGATAAAACAATAACATTTAAGTATGATGGCAAGGCTTATTCTTTAGATTTGAAGAAAGATATGACAACTGAAGAGTTAGCTACTGCAATTAATAAAGCCACAGCTGGCAAAGTTAAAGCTAGCGTTATTGACCTCGGTACAGGTAAATTTAAGCTGCAAATGCGTGGTATGGAACTTGGCAAAGATCATAACTTTACTGAGTTTGATGAGCTTAAAGCAATATTGGGCGGTGGCGATGCAGCTAATACTACTGTCAACGATTCTAAAAATGCTAAATTTACTCTGGATGGCATTGACATCGAGCGTGAGACTAACTCAGTTGATGATGTAACCAAAGGGGTTACGTATAATTTAGTCGCCTTAGGTGACACTGTTGCCAAAGTTGAAACTGACTATGATGCCATCGTCAAAAATGTCGAAAATTTTGTGAAGCTTACAAACGAACTTAGAACTGGTTTTAAGTTAATTAAAGACTACAAGAACGAGGAGTTAGATAAAAAAGGTGTTAACTATAGCCTTAAAACTAACCCTGAAATACGAAATATTGAAACTTCTTTAAAGAATATTCTTAGTACACAAGGAATAGGCTTTGTTGGGGGAAATGGTGAAGGGCAGGATTTATACATAGGTCTTTCTTCTTTGGGAATCAAGACTATAGCGGAGACAGGTGCCAAAGATTTTGGAATGCTTGAATTTAATAAAGATGAACGTTTAGTTAGCAACAGTAAAGAAACATTTATGGACTACCTGAAGGCAAATCCAGAAGCTGTTGCTAATTTATTCGCTGCTGAAGGGTATGGGTCTAGCTCGGATACTTCTGTTCTCGAATTTAACAGTAGCATGTATTCCGTTAAACTTACGGAACCAGGTAGCTATAAGGTTGAATATGATGGTGAGAAGCTTCCTACTACGGGAGACGAAAACACTATATCAATGACGGTTAATGGAACGACAAGTCACGTAGTGTACAACGCAGTTACCAAAGTTGCGACCATCGATGAAGGGGTTGGGGCAGGTATTAGTTTTAAAGTTATTGATACAGCTGCTGGTAGTCATTCTGCAACGCTTTCTGTTCATGAAGGAAAAGTTCGGGAAACAATTAAAGTCGTCGAAGAGATCACTGCTAAGGGTGGTGTTTTCGATAAGATGGATGAAAAGTACAAAAATACAATAGATCACCCTGTTTATGGTTTGAAAAAGAAGATGGAAGATGAGCTCGCCCGTGTAAAGTCTTTAGAAAAAAGACTAATCGCTCAATATTCCAAAACAGAAAAACTTCTTGGCCAATATCAAAATATTCAAAAAATGTTAGACTTCCAATTGAAAAGTCAAATTGCTGATAAAGATTAGCTTCGGTAACAAGCTGGTTGAAAGATACTACCCCGATTTCATACTGAGATCGGGGTTTTTCTATGCGTTGTGTGATTTTCTACCGTGGGTGTATGAGAAAAAGTATGCTAAGTTGTGCAAAAAAAATCTATGGGGGACTATGGGGCAATGGAAATTATAAATGCAGCCAGCAAATTAGACACGGCTTACCATACGTTTTCGCGTTGAATATAGATGTCTAAGTATATTATTTTCGGGTAGCATGATGACGGTTATTAGTTTGAAACAGGGCAGGCTTACTGAACCTTTTGTTTAATCAAAGAAACAATAGGTACCAGCATCTTTTGTAGGATTTTTAGTAGTAATTTTAAGATACTATATTTTGATGTAGCCTATTGCAGGAGATAGTGCACAACTATATTTATCTCTTGAAGACAACGAAAATCCCCCTGCCTCGAAAGAAGCAGGGGGAAGGTTAGCAAGTGCTAGAAATTATGGCGTATTATCCAAGAAGTTTCTGAGCCATTTTAGGCAGGTTGTTTGCCTGAGAAAGCATGGATACTGCTGCGTTAGCAAGAATCTGCTGCTTGTTGAATTCAGTCATTTCAGTTGCTACGTCTACGTCAGAGATACGGGACTCAGCAGCCTGAAGGTTTTCTTTCTGGATAGAAATGTTTTCAATGGTAGCAGTCAGACGGTTCTGGGTAGAACCAAGCTGAGCACGGATTTCATCTTTTTTGCTGATTGCAATTGTGATGTTTTCCAATGCCTTTCTAGCATTTTCCTGAGTTTCGATGTTATCACCAGCTTCTTGTCCAACACCAAGAGATTTTGCTGTAGCGGTGTTGATCTCAGCATCGTAACTATCTGTTTTTTGGCTGCTTGCTCCAAAGTGTAAGCTGACTGTGACTAAATCTTCAGATTTAACTTCTAACTGTGTTGAAGACTTCTGAGCATCGTCGCCAGTTTTCATACCAATGTCAAAGCCATTACTTGTCTTGGTGAGTGTGAAGCGACCACCGGTATTGTTAGAGACAGTGTCACGAGTTTTTTGCCCATCAGCATACTCAGCAGTGATGCGGAATTTACTTGTGTCATCCATGATGTCAACGGTGTCACCGTCTTTTCCACCAAGAACAACTTCATCCCAAGTGTTTGTTTCGTCGTTAAAGACTTCG